>NZ_JAAFAN010000021.1:0-57183 GCF_010287905.1 Cellulosimicrobium composti | reverse complement strand
CCCAAGGACGGCCGCCCGTGGTTCGTGCCGCCCACCGCGTACCCCACCGAGGAGGCGCTCGACAGGTGGCGCCGGGGGGCCCCGGGGCCCCGGGCCCCCCCCGCCCCCCCCCGCCCCCCCGCCCCCCGCGCCGCCCCCCCCCCGGGCCCCGCCGCGGCGTCCGTCGTCGTGGCGACCGTGTGCCGGGTCGGGTGCGTCGACGGTCCCCGTGGTGGTCGCCGTGGTGCCACCGCGTCGCCCAGGCTCAGTCGGCGGGGTCGGGCGCGGCGACCTGGACGCGGACGCGGCCGGGGTCGAGCGGGGTGGACGTCTCGGGGTCGAGCGTGACCCAGGTGGAGTCGTCGCGGGACCAGCGGCGGTCGGCGACGTCGACGGCGACGACGTTCGTCGCGTCGGCGGTCGCGACGGCCCACTGGGCGACGGCCCACGCGGTGCGGGCCGGGCCGTCGTCCTCGCCCGCGCCGGGAAGGCCGGTCGTGTCGACGGCGACGGTGCTGGTGTCGCCGTCGAGCGGCGCGACGCGGGCGCCGTCGCCGAGGTCGCGCGCGAGGCGGTCCCGGAACGGCTGCGTGGGCGGGGTGTCGGCGTCGATCTCGGTCGCGGCGACGGGCGCGAGGTCGCACGTGAGCGACGCGGGGGACCACCCGGTGAGCGCGGACGCCCACGCGCGCGACCGGGGCTCGTGCTGGGCGTAGGCGTCGGGGAACGCGGACCGCTGGACGGTCTGCGCGGCGACGGTGACCTCCATGGCCTCGTAGCCGTCGACGGTCTCGAGGACGTCGTAGAACGCGTTGGTCGAGTAGACGGGGTCCATGATCTGCTCGACGCTGCCCCAGCCCTGCGAGGGACGCTGCTGGAAGAGTCCGACGGAGTCGCGGTCGCCGTAGTCGATGTTGACGAGCCGGGACTCCTGGAGCGCGGTCGCGAGCCCGATGGTCGCGGCGCGGGCGGGGAACCCGCGCCGCACGGCGGTGCCGGCGACGAGGGCGGCGTTGTCGGCCTGCGTCACGGACAGGTACCAGGTGCGGCCGTCCGCGGTGGCGGCGCACCGTTCGGCGACGGGTGTCTCGTCGTCGAGGCGGTTGAGCGCGACGACGACGGCACCCGTCCCCACCGCGGCCACCACGAGGAGGGTGACCGCGGCGCGGAGGGGGCGTCGGCGTCGGGCCCGGGCACGACCGGCGTCGGGCACGTCCCGCGGTCGCGGGTCGGGGGTGCTGGTCATGCCGGGGCCGTGGTGCTCGTGCGGGGGTTCAGTTCGCGTGCAGCGCGGCGTTGAGCTCGACGCCCGCGCCGGTGCGCGAGACCGCCTCGACCCCGCCCGTGAGGGAGTTGCGCCGGAAGAGGATGCCGGAACGGCCCGCGAGGTCGCGCGCCTTGACGACGAGCGGGGCGCCCGCGTCGTCGGTCTGCCCGACGACGGTCACCTTGGTCCCGGCGGTGACGTACAGGCCGGACTCGACGACGCAGTCGTCGCCGAGCGGGATGCCGAGGCCGGCGTTGGCCCCGAGGAGGGAGCGCCGACCGACGGAGATGACCTCGCGGCCGCCGCCGGAGAGCGTGCCCATGATGGACGCGCCGCCGCCGACGTCGGACCCGTCGCCGACCACGACGCCCGCGGAGATGCGGCCCTCGACCATCGAGGTGCCGAGCGTGCCCGCGTTGAAGTTGACGAAGCCCTCGTGCATCACGGTCGTGCCGGGGGCGAGGTGCGCGCCGAGGCGCACGCGGTCGGCGTCGGCGATGCGGACGCCCGAGGGGACGACGTAGTCGACCATGCGAGGGAACTTGTCCACGCCGTACACGGTGACGGGCTGCCCGGTGGCGCGCAGGCGCAGCCGCGTCTCCTCGAAGCCGTCGACGGCGCACGCGCCGTGGTTGGTCCACACGACGTTGGCGAGGACGCCGAAGAGCCCGTCGAGGTTGAGCCCGTGCGGCACGACGAGGCGGTGGGACAGCAGGTGCAGGCGCAGGTACGCGTCGGCGGTGTCCGCGGGCGCGGCGTCGAGGTCGATCTCGGTGCGCACGACGACGACGTCGACGCCGCGTACCTCGTCGCGCTCGGTGAGGGCGTCGAGCGAGGCGGGGGCGGTCGGGTCGGCCGGCGCGGTGCCGAGGGCCGGGGAGGGGTACCAGACGTCGAGGGTCGTGCCGTCGTCGGCGACGGTCGCCAGGCCGAAGCCCCACGCCGTCCGCGGCTCGGAGGCGGCCGCCGTGGCGGCGGTCGCGGGGGTCGCAGAAGTCATGCGCACCACCCTATCCGCCGCCGGTAGGGTGCTGGCGTGACCTCTCCTGTCCGCGGTACCACGCCCGTGCTCGACCTCGACGGCGACCTCGTCGCGCTCTTCCGCGCGGTGTGCGACGTCCCGTCCGTGAGCGGGACGGAGGGGGCGCTCGCCGACGCGGTCGAGGCCGCGCTGCGCGCGTACCCGCACCTGGAGGTCGTGCGCGACGGCGACGCGGTCGTCGCGCGCACGACGCTCGGGCGCGACCGGCGCGTCGTGGTCGCGGGCCACCTGGACACGGTGCCGCTCACCGACCCGCCGAACCTGCCGACGCGCGTCGTGGGGGAGGGCGCGCACGCGGAGGTGTGGGGCCGGGGCACGGTCGACATGAAGGGCGGCGTGGCGGTCGCCCTGGCGCTCGCGGCCGAGCTCGACGCGCCCGCGCAGGACGTCACCTGGGTGTTCTACGACAACGAGGAGGTCGCGGCCGACCTCAACGGCCTCGGGCGGCTCGCCCGCACCCGCCCGGACCTGCTGGAGGCGGACTTCGCGGTGCTCGGCGAGCCGACGTCCGCCGGCCTGGAGGGCGGGTGCAACGGCACGCTGCGCGCGGAGGTGCGCGTGCCGGGCGTCGCGGCGCACTCCGCGCGCGCGTGGACGGGGCACAACGCGATCCACGCGGCGCACGAGGTGCTCGACCGCCTCGCCGCGTACGTCCCGCAGGAGATCGAGGTCGACGGGCTCGTGTACCGCGAGGGCATGAACGCGGTCGGGATCCGCGGGGGGATCGCGGGCAACGTCGTCCCGGACGAGTGCGTGGTCACGGTCAACTTCCGGTTCGCGCCGTCGCGCACGGTCGCGCAGGCCGAGGCGCACGTGCGCGAGCTGTTCGACGGCTTCGAGGTCGTGCTCGCGGACGCGGCGCCGGGCGCCCGTCCCGGCCTCGACGACCCGCTCGCGGCCGACTTCGCGGCGGCGGTGCTGGGCGTGACGGGCGGGGCCCCGGCCCCGAAGTACGGCTGGACCGACGTCGCGCGGTTCGCGGAGCTGGGCGTCCCGGCCGTGAACTTCGGCCCCGGCGACCCGCTGCTCGCGCACAAGGACGACGAGCGGTGCCCCGTGGGCCAGCTCGCGCTGTGCCGCGACGCGTTGCGTGCGTGGCTCACCGCCGCCCCCGCGGCATAGGCTCGTGACCATGAGCGACACGGTGCGTGACCAGCCAGGTTCCGACGACGGCGTGCCCCAGGCCGGGACCGGGTACCGCAAGGGGCCGGTCCTCCTGCGCGGCGACCAGATCCCGCGCCAGACGACGGACCAGCGCCTGCTCGACTCGCGGGGGAGCGCCGACTGGGTGCACTCCGACCCGTGGCGCGTCATGCGGATCCAGAGCGAGTTCGTCGAGGGTTTCGGCGCGCTCGCGGAGGTCGGTCCGGCGGTGTCCGTGTTCGGGTCCGCGCGCACGAGGCCGGACCACCCGGACTACGCGCTCGCCGAGGACGTCGGCCGGCGGCTCGTCGACGAGGGCTTCGCGGTCATCACGGGCGGCGGCCCGGGCATCATGGAGGCGGCGAACAAGGGGGCTTCCGAGGCAGGCGGCCTGTCCGTGGGCCTCGGGATCGAGCTGCCCTTCGAGCAGGGCATGAACCGGTACGTCAACCTCGGCGTGAACTTCCGTTACTTCTTCGCGCGCAAGACGATGTTCGTCAAGTACGCCCAGGGCTTCGTCGTCCTGCCGGGCGGGTTCGGGACGTTCGACGAGCTGTTCGAGGCGCTCACGCTCGTCCAGACGCACAAGATCACGGAGTTCCCGGTCGCGCTCGTGGGCACCGACTACTGGAGCGGCCTGATCGACTGGGCGCGCGACGCCGTCGTGGGGCGCGGCATGATCAGCGCGCACGACCTCGACCTCGTCCACCTGTGCGACGACCCCGCCGAAGCCGTCGAGTACGTGTGCGCGCGGGGCGCGGAGCTGCGCGCCGAGGAGCTCGAGGCCACCGAGGAGCTCGCGCGCTCCCAGGCCGGCGACGCGAGCTGACGGACGCGTCGCGATGGCCTCGCCCGGGCCCGGCGCGTCCGGTGCGCCGACCGACGAGCACCCCGACGACGTGGCCGTGCCGCTGCCGCCGCTCGGCGTGCCGCCCCGCGGCACGTCGCTCGTCCTGCGCGGGAGGGTCCTCGACCGTCCGGCGGTGATGGCGATCGTCAACCGCACGGACGACTCGTTCTACGCCGGCGCCCGCCAGCTCGACGACCGGGCCGCTCTCGCCGCGGTCGAGCGCGCGGCGACCGAGGGCGCCGAGATCCTCGACGTGGGCGGCGTGCGCGCCGGCGTCGGCCCCGAGGTCACGCCCGTGGAAGAGGTCCGGCGCGTCGTGCCGTTCGTCGAGCGCGTGCGCGCCGAGTTCCCCGACCTGCTCGTGAGCGTCGACACGTGGCGTGCCGAGGTCGCGCACGAGGCGGCGCTCGCGGGCGCCGACCTGATCAACGACACGTGGGCGGGCCACGACCCTCACCTCGTCGAGGTCGCGGGGCAGCACGGGGTGGGGGTCGTGTGCTCCCACACCGGGGGCGCGCGGCCCCGCACCGACCCGTACCGCGTCGCCTACCCGGCGCGCCCCGGCGCGGCCGACCCGCGCGACGGCGTCGTGCAGGACGTCGTGGCGACGGTGCGCACCGCGGCGGAGCGCGCGGTCGCGTGCGGTGTCCCGCGGGCGTCGGTCCTCGTGGACCCGACGCACGACTTCGGCAAGAACACGTGGCACTCGCTGCACCTCCTGCGCCGCACGGAGGTGCTCGCCGGGCTGGGCTTCCCGCTGCTCATGGCGCTGTCGCGCAAGGACTTCGTGGGCGAGACGCTCGACCTGCCCGCGGACGAGCGGCTCGAGGGCACGCTCGCCGCGACGGCGGTCGCGGCGTGGCTCGGCGCGCGCGTGTTCCGGGCGCACGACGTCGCGGCGACCCGCCGCGTGCTCGACCTCGTCGCCGCGGTCCGGGACGAGGCCGCGCCCGCGGCCGCGGTCCGGGGCCTCGCGTGACGACGTCGCTCGCCGCTGCGTCGCGCGCGCGGCTCGCGCTCCCGGCGACCTGGCCCTGGTGGGCGCAGGTCCTCGCGGTCTACGCCCTCGCGCGCGGCGTGAGCGCCGGGATCCTCCTCGTCGTCGCGCGCGCCCAGGAGGCGAACCTCTGGACGGACGCGGCGCCGTCGTACACGGCGTACGTGGCGCGCATGTGGGACGCGAGCTGGTACGAGCAGATCTACGCGAGCGGCTACCCCGACACGCTCCCCGTCGGCGCCGACGGCGCCGTGCAGCAGAACGTCTGGGCGTTCTTCCCGCTCTTCCCCGCGCTCGTGCGCGCGCTCGACGCCGTCACGGGCCTCGGGTGGGACGTGCTCGCCCCGACGGTCGCGCTCGTGTGCGGCGCCGGGGCCGCGCTCGTGATCCACCGCCTCGTCGCCACCGCCGGTGCGGCGGCCGTCGCGCGGCGGCCGGGCCTCCCGCTCGCGACCGTCCTGCTCGTGAGCGTCTTCCCGTCGAGCCCCGTGCTGCAGGTCGCCTACACGGAGTCCCTCGCGCTGCTCCTCGTGGCGGCCGCGCTGCTGCTGCTCGCGCGGCGCCGCTACGGGTGGGCCGCGCTCGTGATCGTCCTGCTCGGCCTCTCGCGCGCCGTCGCGCTGCCGATGGCCGCGGTCGTGGTGTGGCACGGGGTCGTGCGGTGGCGCCGGGGCGGGCTCGCCGCCGCCGACGCCGCGCGGCTCGGCGCGCTGCTCGTCGCGTCCCTCGCCGCCGGGCTCGTGTGGCCGTGGCTGTGCACCGTCGTCACGGGCGTGCACCAGGGGTACTTCCGCACGCAGGAGGCGTGGCGCGGCGGCGCGGAGGTCGTGCCGTTCGTCCCGTGGGTGGACGTGTCGCGGTGGCTCGCGGGCGACGCCGGCCCGTGGCTCCTGGTGCTCGTCCTCCTCGCCGCGGCCGCGCTCGTCCTCAACCCCGTCGCGGCGCGGCTGGGCCCCGAGATGCACGCGTGGTCCGGCGCGTACCTCGCGTACCTCGTCGCCGCCGTCCAGCCGGGGACGTCGCTCGTGCGGTTCCTCCTCCTGGCGTTCCCGCTCGCCGCGGTCACCGCGGGGTGGACGCGCTCGCGCGCGTGGCTCGGCGCGGTCGTCGTGGCGTCCGTCGCGGGCCAGGCGTGGTGGGTCTGGTCGCTGTGGCGCCTCGTCCCGCCGTCGGGCTGGCCGCCGTGACCGGCACGCCCGAGATGTCGGCAGTCGTGAACTAGACTGTCCCTCGGGCGTCGTCCGAGGTCGGACGCCCCTCCTCGCGCGTGCGGGGTGGACTCGGGACAACGGAAATGGAGAGCCATCGATGGCTGCGATGAAGCCGCGGACGGGTGACGGGCCGCTGGAGGTCACCAAGGAAGGGCGAGGCATCGTCATGCGGGTCCCGCTCGAGGGTGGTGGACGCCTGGTGGTCGAGCTCAACGCGACCGAGGCCAGCGAGCTGGGTGAGGCGCTCCAGGCCGTGGTGGGCTGATTGCCCGCACGTGACCGCCGGAACCCCGGCACCCCGACGCCCGGCCGCACGCCGCCCGAGGTGGTCGGCGCCCGGGGGCGGCTGAGCGACGCCGCCCTCCTCGACGACGCGCAGGTCGACGCCGTCGTGGTCGCCGTCGCGCCGCCCCGCGAGGCGGACGACGGGCTCCAGCCGCGGTCCGGCACGATCGACGCGACGCTGCGGTACGGCGTCGACCTCGCGGAGCTCGCCGAGCGCGCGGGCGGGCCCGGCTTCCGCGGCGCGTCGGGGGAGGTCGTGCGCGTCGACCTGCCGCGCGTGCACGCCGGCTCGACGACCCGGCTGCCCTGGGCGGGCCTGCCGCCACGCCTCCTGCTGCTCGGCGTCGGGTCGGGCACCGCGCTCGACCTGCGGCGCGCGGGCGCGGCCCTCGCGCGCGCGTCCCGTGGTCTCGATCGGGTCGTGAGCGCCGCGACGGCGGACGCCGGTCCCGAGGGCGTCCGCGCCTTCGTCGAGGGCTACCAGCTCGCCGCGTACACCCAGCCCCGGCGCACCGCCGCCGAGAAGGGCGCGGACGCCGAGGCGCCCGCCGCGCAGCTCGTCCTGCTCACGCCCGAGGACCAGCCGGACGTCACGCCGTCGGTCGAGGCCGCGAGCCGTGCCGCGGAGGCCACCTGGCTCGTCCGCGACCTCGCCAACACGCCGTCCGACGTCAAGGACCCGGCGTGGTTCGCCGACCGCGCGGCGGAGCTCGCCGACGGCCTGGGGCTCGACGTCACCGTACGCGGGCCGGCGGAGCTCGAGCGCGAGGGCTTCGGCGCGATCCGCGCGGTGGGCGGCGGGTCCGCCCGGCCGCCCCGGCTCGTGACGCTCACCTACGACCCCGCCGACCACGGCGTCGTCGCGCCCGGCACGGCCGCCCGGCACGTCGTCGTCGTCGGCAAGGGCATCACGTACGACTCGGGCGGGCTGTCCATCAAGCCGCGCGAGGCGATGGTGCCGATGAAGACCGACATGGCGGGGGCCGCCGTGGCGCTCGCGGTCGTGCTCGGCGCCGCCCGCGCGCGCTCGGACCGGCGCGTCACCGCGGTGCTCCCGCTCGCGGAGAACCACGTGGGGGCGGCGTCGTACCGCCCCGGGGACGTGGTGCGCACGTGGTCGGGCCGGACGGTCGAGGTCGCCAACACCGACGCCGAGGGTCGCCTCGTGCTCGCCGACGCGATCGGGTACGCGGTGCGCGACCTCGCACCGGACGTGCTCGTCGACGTCGCGACGCTCACCGGCGCGGCGACGCTCGGCCTCGGCCGCGGGCACGCCGCGCTCTTCGCCACGGACGACGACGTCGCCGGGGCGATCGAGGACGCCGCGGCCACCACCGGTGAGCGCGTGTGGCGCATGCCGCTCGTCGAGGACTACGCGAGCGCGTTGCGCTCCGAGGTCGCCGACCTCCGGCACGTCCCGGCGGAGAACCCCGGTGGGGGCGCGATCACGGCTGCGCTGTTCCTGCGCGAGTTCGCGGGCGACGTCCCGTGGGCGCACCTCGACGTCGCCGGTCCCGCGCGCGCGACGGCCGACCGCCACGAGGTCGTGACGGGCGCGACGGGGTTCGGCGCACGGCTCCTGCTCGAGGCGCTCGGCACGCTCTGACCCGAGGCGCGACCCCCGTGTCGCTCGGGGGAGGGACGCTCTCGCGTCAGCGCCGCACGGCGAGCAGGAGCCCGTCGCCGCTCGGCAGGAGCGCCGGGAGCACGCGCTCGTCCGACCGCAGCGACCGGCCGACCTCACGGACGATCGTCGTCACCTCGTCGCGACGCGCCGGGTCGGCGACCCGGTCGTGCGAGAGGGCGCCGTCCACGGCGAGGACACCGCCGGGCCGCAGCAGGCGCAGTCCCTGCTCGACGTACTCCGGGTAGCTGTGCTTGTCCGCACCCACGAGCACGAGGTCGTACGCGCCGTCGGTCAGGCGGGGGAGGACCTCGCTCGCGCGGCCCGGGATCGTCCGGGTGCGCGCGGACGGCACGCCCTCCTCGGCGAACGCCTCCTTCGCGGCGCGCTGGTGCTCGACCTCGACGTCGATCGTCGTGAGCACGCCGTCGGCGGGCATGCCGCGCAGGAGCCAGATCGACGCCACGCCCGTGCCGGTGCCGATCTCGACGACGGCGCGCGCCGCGAGCGACGCGGCGAGCACCTGGAGCACGGCGCCGACGCCCGGCAGCACGGCGGGGCACCCGAGCTCGGCGGCGCGGTCGCGCGCACGCAGGAGCACCTCGTCCTCGGGGACGAACTCCTCGCTGTACACCCAGCTCGCCGCCTTGGCGCTGCGGTGGGTGCCGACGTCGCTGGTGATCGCTGCCTCCTGGTGGTCCCTCGTGCGGTGCGCCCGCGGGTGCGGACCGGGCGTGCTGTCTCGGATCGTACCCGCCACCCCCGACGCCGGCCCGTTCCCGCGCCGCCGCGGGTGTGCGTGCGCCGTGGACGTCACGCGGACGTCCGGCGGGGGAGAGGGGAACACCACCGGGGTGCCGGGCGTTCTTCTGGGACGATGGACCACGTGGACGACGCAGGACCAGGCAGCAGCACGCACGGCACGGACGAGGGCGCGTGGGTCGCGCCGTCGTGGGACGCGATCGTCCGCGAGCACTCCGCGCGGGTCTACCGGCTCGCCTACCGCCTGACGGGCAACCGGCACGACGCCGAGGACCTCACGCAGGAGACGTTCGTCCGGGTGTTCCGCTCGCTGTCGAGCTACACGCCCGGGACGTTCGAGGGCTGGCTCCACCGGATCACGACCAACCTCTTCCTCGACCAGGTGCGGCGCAAGCAGCGCATCCGCATGGAGGCGATGGGCGACGACGACGGGCAGTACCCGGCGCGGGTCGAGGCCCAGCCGGAGCGCGGGTTCGAGCACACGCACCTCGACCACGACGTGCAGCGCGCGCTCGACGCGCTCTCGCCCGAGTACCGCGCGGCCGTCGTCCTGTGCGACATCGAGGGCCTGTCCTACGAGGAGATCGCGGTCACGCTGGGCATCAAGCTCGGCACGGTCCGCTCGCGGATCCACCGCGCGCGCTCGCAGCTGCGCGCCGCCCTCCCGCACCGCGACCCCGCCGACCGTCCCGCGTCGGACGGCGCCCCGACGCCCGTCGTCGCCCGGGGGGTGGCGTGACGCACCTCGGATCCCGGCTCTCCGCCCTCGTCGACGGGCAGCTCTCGCCCGCCGAGGCGGAGCGCGCGCTCGAGCACGTGGCCGCGTGCGCGCGCTGCGCGGCCGAGCTGTCCGCGGCGCGCGCCGCGCGGCGCGCCCTGAGCTCGGCCGGACCGGTCGAGCCCGCCCCCGACCTCGCGGCCCGGCTGCTCGCGCTGTCCGAGCAGATCCCCCCGACCGAGGGAGACCCGCTGCGGTCCGCGCCCGCCGCGGGCGACCCCTGGTCCCAGCCCGTGCCGCTCCCGCGCGGGGAGTGGAGCGGCGAGGTGCGCCGCGGGTCGGCGCGCCGGCGCCTCGCCGGGCTCGTCGTCGCCGGGGTGGGGGTCGCGGCCGTCGGGCTCTTCGCGCTCGGCGAGAGCCCGCTCGTCACGCCCGACCTGCACCGCAGCGACCCCCTGCGCGTGCTCGCGCAGGCGACGCCCCGCACGACCGGTGCGCTCGTCGTCGGCGGCGCGCGCACGGAGCCGGCCGGTGAGCCGGGGACGGGTCCCGTCGCCGTCGAGGACGCGGGCGTCGTCCTCGCGGCGCTCGACGGCCAGGGGTGGACGTGCCCGACGGCGCTCCCGCCCGGGTTCGAGCTCGTGGACGTGCGCGAGGACGCCGCGCGGCACGTCCTCGAGCTCGACCTGGCCGCCCCGGACGGCGAGGCGGTCGTGCGCGAGCAGGCCGGTCTGCTCGACGTCGCGGCGCTCGCGGGCGGGGAGACGTGGGACGTGGACGGGCGGCGCGTGCACGTGCTGTCCGACGAGCCGTGGCACGTCGTGTGGCAGTCGGGCGACACCGTGATCGACGTCGTCGCGGACACCGAGCAGGAGACGGTCGCCGCCCTCGTGGCGGCCTTCCCGGCGCGTGACTACGATGCCGGGGTCCCGGCGCGCATCTCCCGGGGCTGGACGACGATGACAGGAGCGCTCGGCACCTCATGACCGACCCCCGCACCGGCGGCCCGGAGCACCCCGACGCGCGCGAGGCGGCGCCCAACCCGTTCGCGCCCCCGTCGACGTACCGCAGCGTGCCGCCCGTCCCGCCGTCGGCTCCGGCGGGACCCGGGCCCGTCCCGCCGCCGCCCGTCGTCGGGCCGGACCCCGGCTACACGTCGGCCTCCCCGGGCGCCCCGGCGCCCGGCACGGGCACGGGCGCGACGCCCGCGCCGAGCGCCGAGCCGGCGCCGGCCGCGCCGGGGTCGACGCCCCCGCCGGCGGACCCCTGGGAGACGCTGCGCGCGTTCGGCGAGCCCGATCCGCCGACCGCCCCGGACCGACCCGGCGGCTCGGTCGACCCGACCCTCGTCGCCGCGCCGGGCGCCGCCTCGCGCGGTGCGGGGCGTCGGGGGATCCGTCCGGCGGCGGTCGCGGGCGTCGCGGCGCTCGCGCTCGTCGCGGGCGGCGTGGGCGGCGTCGCCGCGGACCGGCTCCTCGACGACCGCGCGCCCGGCGCGTTCACGTCGTCGCTGCCGCCCGCGAGCGTCGAGCCGGGCGCCGACCGTCCGGCCGGGTCCGTCGCGGACATCGCCGCGAGCGTGCTCCCGAGCGTCGTCTCGCTCCAGGTCCGCGGCGCGGAGGGGGTCGCGACGGGCTCGGGCTTCGTGCTGCGCGAGGACGGGTACATCCTCACCAACAACCACGTCGTCGCCGGGGCGGCCGACGGGGGCGAGGTCGTCGTGCTGTTCTCCGACGGGCACGAGAGCCCCGCGGAGCTCGTGGGCCGCACGGTCGACTACGACCTCGCGGTCGTCAAGGTCGAGGACTCCGGTCTCACGCCGCTCGCGCTCGGGGACTCCGACGACGTGGTCGTGGGCGACCCCGTGGTCGCCGTCGGCGCGCCGCTGGGGCTCAACGGCACCGTGACCACCGGCATCATCAGCGCCCTCAACCGGCCGGTCCAGGCGGGCGCGGCCGCCGAGACCGCGTTCATCAACGCGATCCAGACCGACGCGGCCATCAACCCCGGCAACTCGGGCGGTCCGCTCGTCAACGGGCGCGGGGAGGTCGTGGGCATCAACTCGGCGATCGCGCAGCCGCCCGGCAGCACCGCGGCCACGGGGAGCATCGGGCTCGGCTTCGCCATCCCGTCCAACCAGGCCCGGCGCACCGCCGAGCAGCTCATCGCGGACGGCGTCGCGACCTACCCGGTGATCGGCGTGCTCCTCGACCAGCGCTACCAGGGCGAGGGCGTGCAGGTGTCGACCGACTCCCAGCAGGGCACGCCGGCCGTCACGCCCGACGGCCCGGCCGACGCGGCCGGCATCCGCCCCGGGGACGTCATCCTGTCCATCGACGGCCGGCCCGTCACGGAGTCCGACGAGCTCATCGTCGCGATCCGCGCGAAGGCCCCCGGCGACGCCGTGACGCTGCGCGTGCGGACGGGGGACCAGGAGCGCGACGTGCGCGTCGTCCTCGACGAGGCCACGAGCGAGTAGTCTGTCCGCGTGTTCGGGATCAACGGAGCAGAGTTCATCGTGCTCCTCGTCGTGGCGGTCGTCGTCATCGGTCCCGAGCGCCTGCCCCGGTACGCCGAGCAGCTCGGCTCGTTCGTGCGCTCCGCGCGCGGGTACCTCCAGGACGCGAAGGCCCGGGTCGACGCCGAGATCGGCGAGGAGATCGCGGACGTCGACTGGTCCAAGCTCGACCCGCGCCAGTACGACCCGCGCCGCATCGTCCGCGACGCGCTCCTCGACGACGAGCCGGTGCGCGAGCGCGTCGCCCCGCCGCCGCCCCGTGCGCCCTCCGCGGCGCCCCTGGACGGCCCCGCGCCGTTCGACGACGAGGCGACCTGAGCCGCGCCGCTCCCGCTCGGGGGGCGGAAGGCGATTCGTTCCGGCGCGGCACCACCTGTCAGAATGGGGCAATGTCCATGGAGGCGACGCACATCGGTTCGGCACCGGTCCCGGTGACCACGCAGGAGGCCGGCGCACCGGCCGGCACCCGCCCACGGATCCTCTCGGGCATGCAGCCCACCGAGGACTCCCTGCAGCTCGGGAACTACATCGGCGCCCTGCGCCAGTGGGTCGCCCTCCAGGACTCCTACGACGCGCTGTACTGCGTGGTCGACCTCCACGCGCTCACGGTCAACCCCGACCCCGAGCGGCTGCGCGAGCGCACGCGCCGCACCGCGGCGCAGTACCTCGCGGGCGGCGTCGACCCGGAGCGGTCGGCCCTGTTCGTCCAGTCCCACGTGCCGCAGCACGCGGAGCTGTCGTGGGTGCTGTCGTGCCAGACGGGCTTCGGCGAGGCCGGGCGCATGACCCAGTTCAAGGACAAGTCCGCCAAGCAGGGTGCCGACGGCACGACGGTCGGCCTGTTCACCTACCCGGTCCTCATGGCGGCGGACATCCTTCTGTACGACGCGGCGCTCGTACCCGTCGGGGAGGACCAGCGCCAGCACCTCGAGCTCACGCGCGACCTGGCGGTGCGCCTCAACACGCGCTTCGGCGAGGGGACGGCGGTCGTGCCCGAGGCACACATCGTGCGGTCCGTGGCCAAGATCTACGACCTGCAGGAGCCGACGGCGAAGATGAGCAAGTCGTCGTCCAACGGCAAGGGCGTCATCTGGCTGCTGGAGGACCCGAAGGTCGCCGCGAAGCGGATCCGCTCGGCCGCGACCGACTCCGACACGGAGATCCGGTACGACCCGGTCGCCAAGCCGGGCGTCTCGAACCTCCTCACCATCTACTCCGCGCTCACGGGCCGCGACGTCGAGGGCATCGCCGCCGAGTACGACGGCCAGGGCTACGGCCGGCTCAAGGTCGACCTCGCGGACGTCGTGGTCGACTTCCTCGTGCCGTTCCAGGAGCGCGCGAACGCCTACCTCGCGGACCCGGCCGAGCTCGACGCCGTCCTCGCGCGCGGCGCGCAGAAGGCCCGCGAGATCGCCGCGGGCACGCTCGCCCGGATCTACGACCGCGTCGGTCTCCTGCCCGTCGGAGGGCCGGCGGCGTGAACCTCCCGGAGCGTGGTCCGGACCAGGTCCGGATCGGCATCGCGATCGAGGTGCCCGAGCCGTTCGCGACGCAGCTCCAGGACGCGCGCGCCCGGTTCGGCGACCCGCTCGCGCGCTCGATCCCGCCCCACGTCACGCTCCTCGGCCCCACGGTGCTCGACCCGGCCGGGCTCGACGCCGCGCGGGCCCACCTCGCCGCAGTAGCCGCGACGGCGGCGCCGTTCCAGGTCCACCTGCGGGGGAGCGCGACCTTCCGGCCGATCTCGCCCGTCGTCTTCATCCAGGTCGTCGAGGGCATCGCCGAGTGCGAGCACCTGGAGCGCACGATCCGGACCGGCCCGCTCGCCCAGGAGCTGCGGTTCAACTACCACCCCCACGTGACCGTCGCGCACGAGGTGCCCGACGCGGCGCTCGACGCCGCGTTCGACGAGATGGCCACGTACGAGGCCCGGTTCGAGGTCGCCGGTTTCTCGCTCTACGAGCACGGCGACGACGGGGTCTGGCGGCCCGAGCAGGTCTTCCCGCTCACCGCGGATGCCGGGACGGCGACCGGCTCGTAGGGTGCGGGGCGTGACGACGCCCGGAACCACGCCCCGCGGCGTCCTCGCGCGCACGAGGGACCGCGCGCACGCGCTCCTGGAGTGGTGGAAGGACAGCCGCCCGGGCCGCGCGACCTACCGCTACCTCTACTCCCGCGGGGCGCTGCTGTGCGGCGGGATCGCGTACTCGGCCCTCTTCTCGCTCTTCGCCGCCCTGGCGATCGGCTACACCGTGTTCGTGCGCGTGCTCGGCGGGCGGCGCGAGCTCATGGACGCCGTCTTCGCGGAGATCAACGACCTCGTCCCGGGGCTCATCGCCGTCGACGGCGCCTCGGGCGTCATCTCGCCCGACGAGCTCGTGCTCACGTCGGGACTCAGCGTCACGAGCGTCGTGGCCGGTGTGGTCCTGCTGTTCTCCGTGATGTCGTTCATGTACCACCTGCGCGGCGCCGTGCGGACGATGTTCGGGGTGAGCGACGTCGGCCAGAGCGCCCTGCTCGCCCGACTCCGCGCGCTCCTGGGGTTCTTCCTGCTCGCCCTGAGCATGCTCGTCTCCGCCGTCGCGGGGATCGCGGTGACGACGCTCGGGAACCGGGTCATGTCCTGGATCGGCCTCGCCGGCGGCCCGGCCGTCCTCGTGACGGGCGCCGGCGTGCTCGTCAGCGTGCTGCTCGACGTCCTCGTGGTGGTGGTCGTCGTCCGGCTGCTCGCGGGGGTGCACCCGCGTCGTCGGGACCTGCTGATCGGGGCGGGCACGGCGGCGGCGGGCTTCGCCGTCCTGCGCTACCTCGGGTCCACGTTCGTCGCGAACAGCGCCAGCAGGAACGCGCTGCTCGCGTCGTTCGCGGTGCTCGCGACCCTGCTGATCCTCGTGAACCTCACCGCGCGCGTCCTCCTCCTCGCGTGCGCCTGGATGGCCGACCCGCCGCGACCGCCGAGCCCGCCGGGACACGAGAAGGACGCCCGTCACGCGCGCGACGGCCGCCCCGAGCTCCCCGTCGTCGACGGCGCGCACCCGGGGGACGCCCGTCACACCCGCACGGCACGCCACGCCGCGGGCGAGGGAGGTCCCGGGGCGCGAGCGGCGCCGTCGGCCGAGGAGCGCCTCCGCGCCGGTCACGGGTCAGGGCGACCCTGGAGTCCTGTCGTCCGCGGCGTGCGTCGCGCCCGTCTGCCGCGCGGCACCTGACGGCACGTCCGGCGAGGTCGGCACGTCCTCGCGAGGTCGGCCCTCGCACGCGAGGTCGGCAGCCCGGACCGCCGATCGCGGACGAAACTGCCGATGTCAGCACGCTCAGATCGGTCCCATGCCCCGGAGACGACGCAGGGCGCCGACCGGGTGGTCGGCGCCCTGCGTGCGGGTCTGCGGTACCGCTCGACGTGCGGCGTCAGAAGGCGCGCGTGATCATCGCGCGCTTGACCTCCTGGATCGCCTTCGTGACCTCGATGCCGCGCGGGCAGGCCTCGGTGCAGTTGAAGGTCGTGCGGCAGCGCCACACGCCCTCCTTGTCGTTGAGGATCTCCAGGCGCTGCGTGGCGCCCTCGTCGCGGCTGTCGAAGATGAAGCGGTGCGCGTTGACGATCGCGGCCGGGCCGAAGTACTGGCCGTCGGTCCAGAACACCGGGCAGGACGACGTGCACGCGGCGCACAGGATGCACTTGGTCGTGTCGTCGAACCGCTCGCGCTGCTCTGCGGACTGCAGACGCTCCTTGCTCGGCTCGTTCCCGGTGGTGATGAGGAACGGCATGATCTCGCGGTAGGAGGAGAAGAACGGCTCCATGTCCACGACGAGGTCCTTGACCACGGGCAGGCCCTTGATCGGCTCGACCGTGATCGGCTTGTCGGGGTTGACGTCCTTGAGGAGCGTCTTGCACGCGAGCCGGTTGCGACCGTTGATGCGCATCGCGTCCGAGCCGCACACGCCGTGCGCGCACGAGCGGCGGAACGTCAGCGAGCCGTCGTGCTCCCACTTGATCTTGTGCAGGGCGTCGAGCACGCGGTCCGTGCCGTGCGCGAGGACGGTGAACTCGTCCCAGTACGCCTCCTCGCCGTGCTCCGACTCGGGGGAGAAGCGGCGGATGCGGAGCGTGACCTCGAACGACGGGATCTCGCCGGCCTTGGCCTCGGTGGCGGGGCTCTCGAGTGTGGCAGTCATCAGTACTTCCGCTCCATGGGCTCGTACCGGGTCTGGGTGACGGGCTTGGAGCCCAGGGCGACCTTGTAGCCGTCGAACTCCTCGACGTGGTCGAAGTAGCCGGCGACGTGGCCGTCGGCGACGTCGCTCGCGGACGTCGGGCGGCGGTAGGCCATCGTGTGCAGCATGTAGTTGGCGTCGTCGCGGTCGGGGTAGTCCTCGCGGTAGTGGCCGCCGCGGGACTCCTTGCGGTTGATGGCCGCGACGACGGTCACCTCGGCGATGTCGAGGAGGAACCCGAGCTCGATCGCCTCGAGCAGGTCGGTGTTGAACATCCGGCCCTTGTCCTGGACCGAGACGTTCTTGTACCGCTTCTGCAGCTCGCGGATGTCCGACAGCGCCTGGTTGAGCGACTCGCCCGTGCGGAACACCTGCGCGTTGGCGTCCATGGTCTCCTGGAGCGCCTTGCGCACGTCGGCCACGCGCTCGCCGTCGGGGCGGTTGCGCATCTCCTCGAGCTGGGCGATCACCGCCGCCGCGGGGTTCTCGGGGAGGTCCGTGAACGACGCCGTCGCGGCGTACGCGGCGGCCGTGCGGCCCGCGCGCTTGCCGAAGACGTTGATGTCGAGCAGCGAGTTGGTGCCCAGGCGGTTCGAGCCATGGACGCTCACGCACGCGACCTCGCCGGCCGCGTACAGGCCCTTGACGACGTGGCTGCTGTCGCGCAGCACCTCGGCGTCGACGTTGGTGGGGATGCCGCCCATCGCGTAGTGCGCGGTGGGGTACACCGGGACGGGCTCGGTGTAGGGCTCGATGCCGAGGTAGGTGCGCGCGAACTCGGTGATGTCGGGCAGCTTCGCGTCGATGTGCGCGGGCTCGAGGTGCGTGAGGTCGAGCAGGACGTAGTCCTTGTTCGGCCCGGCGCCGCGGCCCTCGCGCACCTCGTTCGCCATCGAGCGCGCGACGATGTCGCGCGGCGCGAGGTCCTTGATGGTGGGGGCGTAGCGCTCCATGAAGCGCTCGCCGTCCGCGTTGCGCAGGATCCCGCCCTCGCCGCGGGCGGCCTCCGACAGGAGGATGCCGAGGCCCGCGAGGCCCGTCGGGTGGAACTGGAAGAACTCCATGTCCTCCAGCGGCAGGCCGCGGCGGTACGCCAGGGCCATGCCGTCGCCCGTGAGGGTGTGGGCGTTGGACGTCGTCTTGAAGATCTTGCCCGCGCCGCCGGTCGCGAAGATGATCGCCTTCGCCTGGAAGACGTGGATCTCGCCGGTCGCCAGGTCGTACGCGACGACGCCGGTCGCGGTGACCGTCTCGTCGTCGGGGATCTCGCCCGCCGCGAGGTCGTGGTCCGTGATGAGGTCGAGGACGTAGAACTCGTTGAAGAACTCGACGTCCTGCTTGACGCACTGCTGGTAGAGCGTCTGCAGGATCATGTGGCCGGTACGGTCCGCGGCGTAGCACGAGCGGCGCACCGCGGCCTCGCCGTGGTTGCGGGTGTGCCCGCCGAACCGGCGCTGGTCGATCCGGCCCTCGGGCGTGCGGTTGAACGGCAGGCCCATGCGCTCGAGGTCGAGGACCGCGTCGATGGCCTCCTTGGCCATGATCTCCGCGGCGTCCTGGTCGACGAGGTAGTCGCCGCCCTTGACCGTGTCGAACGTGTGCCACTCCCAGTTGTCCTCCTCCACGTTCGCGAGGGCGGCGCACATGCCGCCCTGCGCGGCGCCCGTGTGCGAGCGCGTGGGGTAGAGCTTGGAGATGACGGCCGTGCGGACCTTGCTGGACGACTCCAGCGCCGCGCGCATCCCGGCGCCGCCTGCGCCGACGATGACGACGTCGTACTGATGGGTTTGCATCGGGGTCGATGCCTCCTGGGAGAGAGCCGGGTGGAGCGAGAAGACGGGCGAGGGGTGAGCGGTGCTCAGGCCGTGCAGAACGACGCGAGCAGCTCGGCCGGCGCGTTCGCGGGGCACGGGTCGAACGTGAAGATCACGAGCGTGCCGAGCACCGTGACGATCGTGAACGCGAGGTACAGCGCGAGCTTGAGGACGAGGCGCGTGCCGTCGCGCTCGGCGTAGTCGTTGATGATCGTCCGCACGCCGTTCGTGCCGTGGAACATCGCGAGCCACAGCATGAGCAGGTCCCAGATCTGCCAGAACGGCGAGGCCCACTTGCCGGCGACGAAGCCGAAGTCGATCGCGTGCACGCCCTCGCCGACCATGAGGTTGACGAAGAGGTGCCCGAAGATGAGGACGACCAGCACGACGCCCGAGGCGCGCATGAAGATCCAGCTGTACAGCTCGTAGTTGCTGCGCGTGGCCTTGCGGCGCTTGTACGGGTCGCGCGGGTTCGCGACCTCGACCGTGGGTGCGGCGGCCATCAGTGCCCCCCTCCGAAGACGTTCATGAGGTGACGCGGCAGGAAGCCCGCCATCGTCACGACGAACAGGCCGACGACGATCCAGAGCATCGTGCGCTGGTACCGCGGGCCCTTGGCCCAGAAGTCCACCAGGATGATGCGGATGCCGTTGAACGCGTGGAAGACGATCGCGGCGACGAGGCCCGCCTCGCCCAGGCCCATGATCGGCGTCTGGTACGTGCCGATGACGGCGTTGTACGCCTCGGGCGACACCCGTACCAGCGCCGTGTCGAGCACGTGGACGAGCAGGAAGAAGAAGATGAGCACGCCGGTCACGCGATGCGCGACCCACGACCACATGCCTTCACGGCCGCGGTAGAGCGTGCCAGCTGGTGCACTGGGCACTTTGGGGGCCTCCTGTGGCGAGATCAGGGGGAGATGTCACGTTCCGGACGTGGCCCGGAACTCCCTCAGTCCGGACCGCGGGACCGTCGTCGGCATCGGTCTCTGGGCTTCCACCATAGTGACATCGGCGTCATGATGCGGACCGCCGACAGCGGTGGAACGGCCCTGCGCGGGGCGTTTGTGACTGATCCCACAGCCCGCGGGGGAACTGTCCGGCTCACTATGCTGGCACCCATGGCCTCCTCGCCTCTCCCTCCGTCCGCCGCGGCCGCGTCGCCGATCCCCGGCTTCCACGCCGTCGTCCCGGCGGGAGGCGCGGGCACGCGGCTGTGGCCGCTCTCCCGGGCGGGGTCGCCCAAGTTCCTCCTCGACCTCACGGGCTCCGGCCGGTCGCTGCTCCAGGCGACGGTCGACCGGCTCGTCCCGCTCGCCGGCGAGCAGGGCGTCGTCCTCGTCACGGGCGACCGGCACGTCGCCGCGGCGCGCACGCAGCTCCCGGGTCTCCCGGCCGAGAACGTGCTCGCCGAACCGTCCCCGCGCGACTCCATGGCGGCGATCGGGCTCGCGGCCGCCGTCCTCGAGGAGCGGCACGGCGACGTCGTCGTCGGGTCGTTCGCGGCCGACCAGGTCATCACGGGGCGCGACGCGTTCGAGCGGTCCGTGCGCGAGGCGGTCGAGGCCGCGCGCGCCGGGTACGTCGTGACGATCGGCATCGCGGCGTCGCGGCCGTCGACGGCGTTCGGGTACGTGCACAGCGGGGACCCCCTCGGCGTCGCGGGCGCACCGACCGCGCAGCACGTGCGCGGCTTCACGGAGAAGCCCGACGCCGCGACCGCGCAGCGCTACCTCGCGTCGGGGGAGTACCGCTGGAACGCGGGCATGTTCATCGTGCGCTCGTCGGTGCTGCTCGGCCACCTCGCGGACCAGCGCCCCGAGCTGCACGACGGCCTGCGCGCGATCGCGGCGGCCTGGGACGGGCCCGACCGGGACCGGGTGCTCGCCGAGCGCTGGCCCGCGCTGGAGAGGATCGCGATCGACCACGCCGTGGCCGAGCCCGTCGCCGCGGTGGGCGGGGTCGCCGTCGTGCCCGGCACGTTCGGCTGGGACGACGTGGGGGACTTCAACTCGCTCGCCGCGCTCCTGCCGTCGGTCGACGGCGCGGGCTCGAAGGTCCTCGGCGACACCGGCCGGGTCGTGCGCCGGGAGAGCGCCGGGTCGGTCGTCGTCCCGGCGAGCGATCGCGTCGTCACGGTCCTGGGCCTCGACGACGTCGTCGTGGTCGACACCCCGGACGCCCTGCTCGTCACGACGCGGGCCCGCGCGCAGCAGGTGAAGTCGATGGTCGACACGGTGCGCGAGCTCGGGATGGACGAGCTCCTGTGAGCGCCGACGTGACCGTCGCCGCCCGCATCGGCGCCGCCGCGGCCCGCCACGTGGAGGAGGTCGTGGCCGTGCGCCGCGACCTCCACGCCCACCCCGAGGTGTCGCGCGCCGAGACGCGCACGACCGCGCTGCTCGCCGAGCGACTGCGCGCCGAGGGGCTCGAGCCCCGGCTCCTGCCGGGCACCGGGCTCGTGTGCGACCTCGGCCCCGAGCCCGGCGCGCCGGGCCGCGGGCGCGTCGCGCTGCGGGCGGACCTCGACGCGCTGCCGTTGCAGGACAGGTGCGACCTCCCGTGGGCCTCGACCGTCCCGGGCGTCGCGCACGCGTGCGGCCACGACGTGCACACGGCGGTCGTGCTGGGCGCGGGCCTGGTCCTCGCCGACCTCCACGCGCAGGGCGAGCTGGGGCGGGGCGTGCGCCTCGTGTTCCAGCCCGCGGAGGAGGTCCAGCCGGGCGGGTCGCTCGACGTGCTCGCGGCCGGGGCGATGGACGGCGTCGACGAGATCTACGCGGTGCACTGCGACCCCAAGGTCGACGTGGGGCGGATCGGCACGCGCATCGGGCCGATCACGTCGGCGTCCGACGAGGTGTCGGTGACGATCGCGTCCCCGGGCGGGCACACGTCGCGCCCGCACCTCACGGGCGACGTCGTGTACGCGCTGGGCCAGGTCATCACGCAGGTGCCCGCGGTGCTGGGCCGCCGGCTGGACCCGCGCTCGGGCGTGAACCTCACGTGGGGAGCGGTGCACGCGGGCTCGGCCCACAACGCGATCCCCAGCATGGGCACGGTGCGCGGCACCCTGCGCTGCCTCGACGTGCGCGCGTGGGAGTTCGCCGGGCAGGTGCTGCACGACGCGGTGGAGCAGGTCGTGGCGCCGTACGAGGTCGAGGTGACCGTGCACCACACGCGCGGCGTGCCGCCCGTGGAGAACGACGAGCGGTGCACCGGCCTGCTGGAGGCGGCCGCGCGCGACGTGCTCGGTCCCGACTCCGTCGTGCTCACCGAGCAGTCGCTCGGCGGGGAGGACTTCGCGTGGTACCTGACCAAGGTGCCGGGCGCGATGGCGCGCCTGGGCACGCGCACGCCCGGCGGGCGCAGCTACGACATCCACCAGGGGGACCTGCAGGTGGACGAGCGCGCGATCGACGCGGGCATGCGGCTCCTGGCGCGCGTCGCCGCCGGTCACGGCGGGTGAAGCGGTCCCGACCCGTGGACAGGGGTGTGTCACGCCTCAGACGCAAAGTGACGCTTGCATAACGAAGCGCCCGCGTTACCGGCAAGTAACGTGCGCGACCCTTCGGGCTGATTAGTGTTCGGTCCTATAGAGGCCGACGGACCGGTCCTCCCGTGCAACGGCGCTCGGGAGGGCCCAGGGGTCCTTTCCCTGCGCGGCCCTGCTACGAGAACGACAGGAGCTATCAGGTGAAGAGAGCGACTCAGGTCACCGCGCTCGCGGCCGTCGCCGCGCTCGCGCTGGCCGCGTGCGGCGCCGCGCCCGAGGACGACGAGACCACCGGCGGCGGCGAGGACACCGCGGGCGGCAACTCCGACTTCTCGGCGTGCATGGTGTCGGACGCCGGCGGGTTCGACGACCAGTCCTTCAACCAGGCCGGGTTCGAGGGCCTGGAGCAGGCGGAGTCCGAGCTGGGGATCACGGCCGTCGAGGTCGAGTCCTCCGCGGACACGGACTACGCGCCGAACATCGACAACCTGGTGCAGCAGGGCTGCAACCTCGTCATCGGCGTCGGCTTCCTCCTCGAGGACCCGATCCAGGCCGCGGCCGAGGCGAACCCCGACACCAATTTCGCCCTCATCGACTCGTCGTTCTCCGACGCGGACTTCAACCCGGTCGAGATCGACAACGCGAAGCCGATCCTCTTCAACACGGCCGAGGCCGCGTTCCTCGCCGGCTACCTCGCCGCGGGCATGAGCGAGACGGGCACGGTCGCCACGTTCGGCGGCATCCAGATCCCGTCGGTCGCCATCTTCATGGACGGCTTCGTGGACGGCGTCGCGAAGTACAACGAGGACAACGGCACCGAGGTCAAGGTCCTCGGCTGGGACAAGGAGGCCCAGACGGGCTCCTTCACCGGTGACTTCGAGAACCAGGCCAACGGCCAGAACCTCGCCCAGGGCTTCATCGACCAGGGCGCCGACATCATCATGCCGGTCGCCGGCCCGGTCGGTCTCGGTGCGGCTGCCGCCGCGCAGGGCGCCGGTGCCAAGATCATCTGGGTCGACTCGGACGGCTTCCTCACCACCGAGTACGGGGACATCATCCTCACCTCGGTCATGAAGCAGATCGGCCCGGCGGTCTTCGACACCGTGAGCGAGTCGGTCGAGGGCAACTTCACGAACGAGCCGTACGTCGGCACGCTCGAGAACGAGGGCGTCGGCCTGGCTCCGTTCCACGACTTCGAGGACGCGGTGCCGGCCGAGCTGCAGGACATGCTCGCCCAGTACCAGGAGCAGATCATCGCCGGGGACCTGGTCGTGGAGTCGACCAACACCCCGTGACGACCCGCTGAGACCGTCGGTCCCCGCGCCCGGTGCGGGCGAGGGACCGGCGGGACGGTGGCCCGGGCGACCCTGCCCGGGCCACCGTCGTCATGAGGCGCCGACGCGACGGAAGTACGGTTCGATGGAGTTCCCTGTTCTCAGAGAGGCCGGCCGGTGAAGCTGGAGCTGCGCGGGATCACGAAGGTGTTCGGGTCCCTGGTCGCGAACGACCACATCGACCTGGTGATCGAGCCAGGCGAGATCCACGCCCTGCTGGGCGAGAACGGCGCGGGCAAGAGCACGCTCATGAACGTGCTGTACGGCCTGTACGACCCGGACGACGGC
Source organism: Cellulosimicrobium composti (assembly GCF_010287905.1). NCBI lineage: Bacteria > Bacillati > Actinomycetota > Actinomycetes > Micrococcales > Promicromonosporaceae > Cellulosimicrobium > Cellulosimicrobium composti. The sequence continues at coordinate 33,644 of NZ_JAAFAN010000021.1, read as the reverse complement.
GAGATCCTGGTCGACGACCAGCCGGTCGCGTTCACCGGGCCGGGCGACGCCATGGCGGCGGGCATCGGCATGGTCCACCAGCACTTCATGCTCGTCCCGGTCTTCACCGTGGCCGAGAACGTCGCGCTCGGCCACGAGCCCGTCAAGGGCGGGGGCCTGATCGACGCGCGCCGCGCCCGGAGCCTCGTGCGCGAGATCTCCGACCGCTTCGGGTTCGAGGTCGACCCCGACGCGATGGTCGAGGACATCCCCGTGGGCGTCCAGCAGCGCGTGGAGATCATCAAGGCGCTGTCGCGCGACGCGCGCGTGCTCATCCTCGACGAGCCGACCGCCGTCCTCACGCCGCAGGAGACGGACGAGCTGATCGCGATCATGCGCCAGCTCAAGGAGGCGGGGACGTCGATCGTCTTCATCACCCACAAGCTGCGCGAGGTCCGCGCCGTCGCGGACCGCATCACCGTCATCCGGCGCGGCAAGGTGGTCGGCACGGCGGACCCGAGCGCGAGCGAGACGGAGCTCGCGTCCCTCATGGTGGGTCGCTCGGTCTCCCTGGGCGTGGACAAGGAGCCGGCCCGGCCCGGCGACGCGACGTTCCGCGTCACGGACCTCACGGTCATGGACGACCTCGGGACGCCGGTCGTCGACCGCGTGAGCCTCGACGTCGCACGCGGCGAGATCCTCGTCGTCGCGGGCGTGCAGGGCAACGGGCAGACGGAGCTCACCGAGACGATCGTGGGCCTGCGCAAGCCGGTGGCGGGCTCGATCACGCTCGACGACACCGAGCTCGTGGGCCGCGGCGTCGCGGACGTCCTCGCGGCGGGTGTCGGGTACGTGCCCGAGGACCGCAGCACGGACGGCATCGTGGGCACGTTCTCCGTGGAGGAGAACCTCGTGCTCGACCTGTTCGACCGCGTGCCCTACTCGCGCGGCGGAGCGCTCAACAAGGGCGCGATCCGCGACAACGCGGAGCAGCGCGTCGTGGAGTTCGACGTGCGCACCCAGAACGTGCAGGTCCCCGCGGGCACGCTCTCGGGCGGCAACCAGCAGAAGGTCGTGCTCGCGCGCGAGATGTCGCGGCCGTTGCGCCTGCTCATCGCGTCGCAGCCGACGCGCGGCCTCGACGTGGGCTCCATCGAGTTCGTGCACCAGCGCATCGTGGCGGAGCGCGACAACGGCACGCCCGTGATCATCGTGTCCACCGAGCTCGACGAGGTGCTCGCGCTCGCCGACCGCATCGCGGTGATGTACCGCGGTCGCGTCGTCGGCGTCGTCCCGGGGGACACCGACCGGGACGTCCTCGGCCTCATGATGGCCGGGGTGCCGCTCGACGAGGCCGTCGCGCAGGCCGCGGAGCACCACACGACGCTCGGCGAGGCAGACATCGAGGCGGACGACGCGCCGTCGGGCACCGCGGCGGACCGCGTCCCCGCGACCGAGGACGCCCGCGAGGAGGAGATCCAGTGACCCAGCAGGCCATGCCGGACGACGCCGGCACGCCGGTCGTGCCGCCGACCGCCGCGCCTCCCAGCCACACGGAGCAGGCGACGGAGCCGCCCGCGGGCCAGACGATCCTGCGGCAGATGCTGGAGAGCAGCTGGCTCGTGTCGCTGCTCGCGATCGTCGCGGCCCTCGTGCTCGGCGGCGTCCTCATCGCCGCGGCCGACCCCGAGGTCCAGCAGGCGGCGACGTACCTCTTCGCGCGGCCGTCGGACTTCTTCGAGGCCGTGTGGAGCGCCGTCTTCGGCGCCTACAGCGCCCTCTTCCAGGGCGCGGTCGTCAACTTCTCCGCCCCCGACCTGCAGCGCGCGCTGCGGCCGCTGACCGAGACCATGACGGTGTCGACGCCGCTCATCCTCGCCGGTCTCGGCCTCGGCATCGGCTTCCGGGCGGGCCTGTTCAACATCGGTGCGCAGGGCCAGATCATCCTCGGCGGCATCTTCGCCGGGTTCATCGGGTTCACGTTCTCGCTCCCGCCGGGGCTGCACCTGCTCCTCGCGGTGCTCGGCGCCGCGCTCGGCGGCGCGATCTGGGCCAGCATCGCGGGCGTCCTCAAGGCGCGCACCGGCGCGCACGAGGTGATCGTCACGATCATGCTCAACAACATCGCGGTGTACCTCGTGGCGTACCTGCTCACGACGCCCGCGTTCCAGCGCCCGGGCAGCAGCAACCCGATCAGCCCGCCGATCCCCGGCTCGGCGACCTTCCCGCTCGTGCTCGGCCAGGGCTTCCGCCTCCACCTGGGCTTCCTGCTCGCGCTGCTCGCCGCGGTGGGCGTGTGGTGGCTCATGGAGCGCTCGACGCTCGGCTTCCGCTTCCGGGCGGTCGGCGAGAACCCGCACGCCGCGCGGACGGCCGGCATCTCGGTCGCGTGGGTGACGGTCTGGGTCATGGCGATCGCGGGCGCGCTCGCCGGCCTGGGCGGCGCCGCGCAGGTGCTCGGGACGGAGAAGGTGCTCACGGCCGGCGTCGCGGCGAGCTTCGGGTTCGACGCGATCACGGTCGCCCTGCTCGGTCGTTCGCGGCCGCTCGGGACGGTCCTCGCTGGCCTGCTGTTCGGCGCGCTGCGGGCCGGCGGCTTCGCGATGCAGGCCCGCACGGGCACGCCGATCGACATCGTGCTCGTCGTCCAGTCCCTCATCGTGCTGTTCATCGCCGCCCCGCCGCTCGTGCGCGCGATCTTCCGGCTCCCGACGCCGGGCGGCCCGACGCGCGCGGAGCGCCACGCCGCGCGCCGCCGGGCGCGCGCGACGTCCTCGACCACCCCGACGACGCAGGAGGCGGGCGCATGAGCACCGCGACCACCACGGCTCCCGCGGCCCCGGCCGCCCCGCGCGCCGCGAAGCCGCTCCCGCCGATCAGCTGGCGCGCCCCGATCGCCTACGCGGTCATCGGGCTGCTCTCGCTCGTGTTCTTCGCGCTGCTGCCCGCGGGCGGGCAGCAGACGACGTTCCGCCTCTCGACCGCGAACGACTTCTTCCAGATCGAGCCGATCACGGTCAGCTCGACGGGCGCGGCCCTCTTCCTGTCGATCCTCGCGCTGCTGCTCGCGGGCCTGTCCTTCTGGGCGGCGCGCGACCGGCGCAAGGTCGGCATCTGGCTGCCCATCGTGTTCGGCGTCCTCGTCGTCTTCGCGTTCCTGTCCTGGGCCGGCGCGGGCAAGGCCGCGATCCCGCTCACGGGACTCCTGCAGGGCTCGCTGTTCCTCGCCGTGCCGCTCGTGTTCGGCGCGCTCTCGGGCGTGCTGTGCGAGCGCGTCGGCATCATCAACATCGCGATCGAGGGCCAGCTCCTCGCGGGCGCGTTCCTCGCGGCCGTCGTCGCGTCGCTCACGTCGTCCGCGTACGCGGGCCTCGTGGCGGCGCCGATCGCGGGCGCGCTCGTGGGCGTCCTGCTCGTGATCTTCTCGGTCAAGTACTGGGTGAACCAGATCATCGTCGGCGTCGTGCTCAACGTGCTGGTCGTGGGCGTGACGAGCTACCTGTACTCGACGGTGCTCACCGAGGACCCGGGGACGTGGAACACGCGCACGCCGCTGCCCGTCCTCGAGATCCCGGTGCTGTCGCAGATCCCCGTGGTCGGCCCGGTGCTGTTCCGCCAGACGCTGCTCGTCTACATCATGTACGTCGTCGTGGCGCTCCTGCAGGTGTTCCTGTTCCGCTCGCGCTGGGGCCTGCGCCTGCGCGCGGTGGGCGAGCACCCCAAGGCGGCGGACACCGTCGGCATCAAGGTCAACGCGACGCGCGTGCGCAACACGATCCTCGGCGGCGCGGTCGCCGGCCTCGGCGGCGCGTTCTTCACCGTCGCGGCGGGCCTCGCGTTCGGCAAGGAGATGACGGGCGGCAAGGGCTTCATCGCCCTGGCGGCGATGATCCTCGGGCGCTGGAACCCGGTGGGCGCGCTCGTCGCGGCGCTCCTGTTCGGGTTCTCCGACAACCTCCAGACCGTGCTCGGCATCGTCGGGACGCCGATCCCGAGCCAGATCATGCTCATGACGCCGTACGTCGTGACGATCTTCGCCGTCGCCGGCCTCGTCGGGCGCGTGCGCCCGCCCGCCGCCGAGGGCATCCCCTACGTGAAGTGAGGACCGCATGACGCACGTGCACGACGGCGGAGCCCGGCCGGGCGAGGGGACGGGCCCCGGCGGGCCCGCCGCCGGGCCGGCGGTCGACTGGGACGCGCTGCGCGCCGCGGCGCGCGACATCATGACGCGCGCGTACGCGCCGTACTCGGGCTTCCCCGTGGGGGCGGCCGCGATCGCGGACGACGGCCGGGTGCTCGTCGGGTGCAACGTCGAGAACGCCGCCTACGGCGTGACGCTGTGCGCCGAGTGCTCGCTCGTGAGCGCGCTCGTCGGCTCGGGCGGTGGCCGTCTCGTGGCGTTCGCGTGCGTGGACCGCAACGGGGAGACGCTCATGCCGTGCGGGCGCTGCCGCCAGCTCCTGTGGGAGCACGGGGGACCCGACCTGCTGGTCGACACCGTGCGTGGTATCAAGACGATGAGGGACGTGCTGCCCGACGCCTTCGGGCCCGAGGATCTGGAGGAGCGCCCGTGACCAGCGACGACGCGGACCGGCAGGACGGGACCGAGAACGAGGACGTGCCGGGCGACGCGGACCGTGCCGAGGGGGAGGGCCCCGCGCCCGAGCCGTTCGACGCCGTCGACGTCATCCGGACCAAGCGGGACGGGCAGCGGCTCGAGCCGGCCCAGATCGACTGGGTGATCGACGCCTACACGCGCGGCGTCGTCGCCGAGGAGCAGATGGCCGCGCTCGCGATGGCGATCTACCTCAACGGCATGGACCGCACCGAGATCGGCCGCTGGACCCAGGCGATGATCGCGTCCGGCGAGCGCATGGACTTCTCCGGGCTCTCGCGCCCGACGGCGGACAAGCACTCGACCGGGGGGGTGGGCGACAAGATCACCCTGCCGCTCGCGTCGCTCGTCGCGGTGTACGGCGTCGCGGTGCCGCAGCTCTCGGGCCGCGGCCTGGGCCACACCGGCGGCACGCTCGACAAGCTCGAGGCGATCCCCGGCTGGCGCGCGGCGCTGACGAACGAGCAGATGATGAACGCGCTCGAGCACGTGGGCGCCGTGATCTGCCAGGCGGGCTCGGGCCTCGCGCCCGCGGACCGCCTTCTGTACGCACTGCGCGACGTGACGGGGACGGTCGAGTCGATCCCGCTCATCGCGAGCTCGATCATGAGCAAGAAGATCGCCGAGGGTACGGGCGCGCTCGTCCTGGACGTGAAGGTCGGCTCCGGCGCGTTCATGAAGGAGCTCGACTCGGCGCGCGAGCTCGCGCGCACGATGGTGGACCTCGGGAGCGACGCGGGCGTGCGGACCGTGGCGCTGCTCACCGACATGTCCACGCCGCTCGGGCTCACCGCGGGCAACGCGCTCGAGGTGCGCGAGTCCGTCGAGGTGATGAAGGGCGAGGGGCCGCAGGACGTCGTCGACCTCACGGTCGCGCTCGCGCTCGAGATGCTCGCCGGCGCGGGCCGTCCGCAGGACGAGGACGACGTGCGGCACGCGCTCGTCGGCGGTCGTGCCCTCGACAAGTGGCGCGAGATGATCGCCGAGCAGGGCGGCGACTCGCGCGCGCCGCTGCCCGTGGCGCGCGAGCGCGAGCACGTCGTCGCGGACCGCGACGGCGTGCTGGAGCGTCTCGACGCGTACGCCGTCGGTGTCGCCGCGTGGCGGCTCGGCGCTGGCCGCGCGCGCAAGGAGGACCCGGTGCAGGCCGGCGCGGGCGTCGAGCTGTTCGCCAAGCCCGGCGACGTCGTGCGCAAGGGGCAGCACCTCATGACGCTCCACACCGACACGCCCGAGCGCTTCGAGCGTGCCGTGCAGGCGCTCGAGGGCGGGTGGTCGATCGCGGCGCCCGGCACCGTCGTCGAGCGGCGCCCCGTCGTCCTCGACCGTGTCGACTGAGCGCGGGACCGGGGTGGCGGCGGACGACCAGGGCGCCGCGGAGGGCGCCGGCCAGCGTCCCGACACACGGCGACCCCGGTCCGTCTACGGGGTCGGGACGGAGCCGGACGCCCGGTTCAGCCTCGCGAACGAGCGGACGGCGCTCGCGTGGGTGCGCACCGGACTCGGGCTCGTCGCGGGTGGCGTCGCGCTGACGTCGTTCGCGACGTTCGCCGGGATGCCCGGCGTCCTCGACGTCGTCGCGGGCGTCGCGTGCCTCGTCGGCGCGTGCTTCGCAGGGTACGCGCTCGTGTCGTGGCGGCGCAACGAGCGTGCGCTGCGGCTGCGCGAGCCGCTGCCCGCCCCGAGCGGGCTGCCGGTGCTCGTGACCGGGGTCGTCGTGCTCGCGGTGCTCCTCGCCGGGTACGCCGTCGGATCGGCGACCTGGCCGTGACCACGGACCCCGGTCCCGCTGCCGGGCCGCCGCCCCGCGACGAGGGGCTGCAGCCCGAGCGCACCGCCCTGTCGTGGCAGCGCACGGTCCTCGGCGTGGTGCTGGGGTCGCTGGTGCTCGCGGGCGCAGGGCTGCGCGCGGGCTCCACGGTCACGGTGTGCGCGGCGGCCGCCGTCGGCGTCCTCGCGCTCGTGCCCGCGGTCCTGCGGGCCCCGTCGGGCGGGCTCCCCGGCGACGGGCGGCTCCACTCGTTCGCGTTCCTCGTGCGCGTGGTCGCGCTCGTCGTCGCGCTCGCGCTCGTGGGCGCGGTGTGGGCGTTCGGGCGCGGTGCGGGCGCCGCATGAGCCTCCGGGACGTGCTCGGCGCGCTGCGGATCACGGACGTGGCGCGGCTCGGCCCCGCGCGCGGGCTGCCTGCCCCACCGCCCGCGGGGGCCTACGTGCCCGACGCCGACCCGCGGCACGCGCTCGACCTCGCGCGCCGCGCGGGGCACCCGGAGCAGCGCGTCGAGGCGCTCGCCCGGACGCTCCGCGCGCTCGACCCGGCGGCCCGCCGTGCCGTCGTCGACCCGCTGGGCCGTCTCGCGCCGTCGGGCGGGCACGACGACGCCCCGCGCGTCCGGGCGCTCGAGCTCGGCGGGGCGCGCGCCCGGCAGACCGACGGCACGACGTGCGGCTCGGCCGTCCTCGGCCTGCTCGCCGCCGCGGGCGACCCGGTCCTCGCGCTCTGGCTCACGACCGGGCTGCGGCCCGGCGGGACCACCCCGCCGCGGAGCACGCCCGCGCAGAGCACGGCCCGCTTCCGGGCGCTGCAGCAGGCGGTCAAGCGGCGCACCAACGCGCGCTCGCTCGGCCCGCTGCCGTGGCCCGCGGCGCTCGGGACGCCGCCCTGGGGCGCCGCGCGCGTCGCGCGCCACGCGGACGTCCGCTTCGTCGAGCGCACGGTCGCCGGGGGAGAGGACGCCGACGGCGGCCCCGTGCTCCGTGCGGCGCTCGTCGCCGCGGCACGCGGCGTGCCCGTGCCGCTCTTCACCGGCGGCGACCTCGCGCACGGGATAGCGACCGCCGTCCCGCGGCACGTCGTCCTGCTCACGCGCGCCGACCCGCAGGCGCGGCGCTGCACCGTCTACGAGCCGTCGTCGGGCACGCTGCACGACCTCCCGGCCGCCGCCCTCCACGAAGCAGTCCGGGTGCCCGTGGCGCGCCGCGCGCTCGGGGGCTGGCCGCACGTGTGCTGGGCGCTCCTGCCCGCGGGCCGGGCTGGCGAGAGCGCTCGCCCCGACGCAGGATGGGCGTAGCCGCCACGACCGTGGTGCGCCGACCGTCAGGTGAGGAGACGCGATGAGCACCGTGCCCGGGAACGACGCATGGCGAGACGCCGGACTCGCCGAGCCGGACGACGAGGTCGTGAGCCTCGTCGAGGAGGTCGAGGACCCGGGCCCGGGCGTCGAGGACACCGAGCACGAGATCGACGAGTACACGCCCCGCACCCCGCGCCCCGACCTCGAGGGCGAGGCGAACGAGGCCGACGTCGTCGAGCAGGCGTCGACCGTGCCCACCGACGACGACGACTACGCCTGACCGCGCGGCCCTCGGCGCGAACGCGCGCGTACCGGCCGGTACCGTGAGCGCATGACCACCGAGAACGCCCCCCTGACGGTCGACGTCATCCGCTCGTTGCCCAAGGTCGTGCTGCACGACCACCTCGACGGCGGTCTGCGCCCCGCGACCGTCCTCGAGCTCGCCGCCGACGTGGGGCACCAGCTCCCGGCGGACGACGCCGAGTCGCTCGGGGCGTGGTTCGCCGAGTCCGCCGACTCCGGCTCGCTCGTGCGCTACCTCGAGACCTTCGACCACACCATCGCGGTCATGCAGACCCCCGCCGCGCTGGCCCGCGTGGCGCGCGAGGCCGTGCTCGACCTCGCGCGCGACGGCGTCGTGTACGCCGAGCAGCGCTGGGCGCCCGAGCAGCACCTCCAGCGCGGCCTCACGCTCCAGGAGACCGTCGACGCCGTGCAGGCCGGCATCGAGCAGGGCGTCGCCGAGGCGGCGGCCGAGGGCCGCACCATCCGCGTCGGTCAGCTCGTCACCGCGATGCGCCACGCCGACCGCTGGCAGGAGATCGCCGAGCTCGCCGTCGCGAACCGTGCGAACGGCGTCGTCGGGTTCGACATCGCGGGCGCCGAGGACGGCTTCCCGCCCTCGCGCCACGCGGAGATCTGGCGCTACCTGGCGGAGAACGACTTCCCCGTGACGATCCACGCGGGCGAGGCCGCGGGCCCCGGGTCGATCGCCGAGGCGGTGCACCTCGGGCAGGCGAGCCGCATCGGGCACGGCGTGCGGATCGTCGAGGACATCACGTTCGACCCCGAGTTCCCCCACAGCGCCGAGGGCGAGTCCGGCACCGCCGCGCTCGGGCTCCTCGCGCACTGGGTCCGGGACCACCAGATCCCGCTCGAGCTGTGCCCGTCCTCGAACGTGCAGACGGGCGCGGCGGCGTCGATCGCCGCGCACCCGATCACGCGCCTCAAGGAGCTCGACTTCGCCGTCACGCTCAACACCGACAACCGGCTCATGTCGCGCACGACGATGACGCAGGAGATGGCCCTGCTCGTCGAGCACGCGGGGTGGACGGTCGACGACCTCGCCGACGTCACGATGACCGCCGCGTGGAGCGCGTTCGTCCACCACGACGAGCGCCGCGCGCTCGTCGACGACGTGATCCTCCCGGGGTTCCAGGAGGTCCAGGGCGCGCAGCTCTGACCGACCGGTCGGTGCGCACGACGACGGTGCCGTGATCGAGGCGATCACGGCACCGTCGTCGTGCGGTCAGACGCCCTTCGGGTGCCAGACGGTCTTGGTCTCGGTGAACGCGAGGATGCGCTGCGGGCGCGGGGCCTCGGTCCAGTCCGGCTCGGCGTCCTCGCCACGGCGGCCCGGGGCGGGTCGCAGGACGCGCTTCACCGAGTCGGCCGCGGCGGCCTCGACCTCGCCCCACGTGACGCCCTCGGCGCCCACGGCACCCGCGAGGTCGATCGCGTTGACGTCGAGGTGCGACGCGAGCGGGGGAGCGAGCTCCTTGGTGAAGCCCGTGAGGACGTTGACCACGCCACCGGGGACGTCCGACGTGGCGAGCACCTCGGACAGCGTCACGGCCGGGATCGGCCGCCGCTCGCTGGCCACGACGATCACGGAGTTACCCGTGACGAGCGGCGGGACGATCGTCGAGACGAGGCCCAGCAGCGACGAGCGCTGCGGGGCGAGCACCACGACGACGCCCGTCGGCTCGGGTGACGACAAGTTGAAGTACGGGCCCGCGACGGGGTTGGCCGAGCCGGCGACCTGCGCGACCTTGTCGGTCCAGCCCGCGTACCAGACCCAGCGGTCGATCGCCTCGGAGACCGCGAGCTCGGCCTGGCGGACGGGCAGGCCCTCGCCCGCGGCGACCTCGGCGACGAACTGCTCGCGGCGCCCCTCGAGCATCTCCGCCACGCGGTAGAGCACCTGGCCGCGGTTGTACGCCGTCGCGCCCGCCCACGTCGCCTGCGCCGCGCGCGCCGCGACCACGGCCTCGCGCGCGTCCTTGCGCGAGCCCTGGGCGACGTTCGCGAGGAACCGGCCCTTGGCGTCCGTCACCTCGTACGTGCGGCCCGACTCGCTGCGGGGGAACTTCCCGCCCACGTAGAGCTTGTACGTCTTGCGCACGCCCAGGCGCTCGGGCGCGGTGCGCGTCGTCGTGAGCGCCTTCGTCGTGCGGGCCATCAGTACGTGCTCCCCTCGATCAGGTAGGGCGCCAGGCCGTGCCGGCCGCCCTCGCGTCCGTAGCCGGACTCCTTGTAGCCGCCGAACGGGCTGGTCGGGTCGAACCGGTTGAAGGTGTTGGACCACACGACGCCCGCGCGCAGCTGGTCCGCCATCCAGAGGATGCGCGACCCCTTCTCCGTCCAGATCCCCGCGGAGAGGCCGTACGGGATGTTGTTCGCCTTGGCGACCGCCTCGGCGGGCGTGCGGAACGTCAGGACGCTGAGCACCGGGCCGAAGATCTCCTCCCGCGCGATGCGGTGCGCGGCGGAGACGCCCGTGAAGAGCGTCGGGGCGAACCAGTATCCCGACGACGGGAGCTCGCAGTCCGGGCTCCAGCGCGTCGCGCCCTCGGCCGTGCCGGCGTCGGCGAGCTCGGTGATGCGCGCGAGCTGCTGCGGCGAGTTGATCGCGCCGACGTCGGTGTTCTTGTCCATCGGGTCGCCCACGCGCAGCGTGCCGAGCCGCGCCTTGAGCCGCTCCACGAGCTCCTCGGCGATCGTCTCCTGCACGAGGAGGCGCGAGCCGGCGCAGCACACCTGGCCCTGGTTGAAGAAGATGCCGTTGACGATGCCCTCGATCGCCTGGTCGACCGGCGCGTCGTCGAACACGATGTTCGCGGCCTTGCCGCCGAGCTCGAGCGTCGCTTGCTTGCGCGTGCCCGCGATCTCCTTCGCGATGCGCTTGCCGACGGCGGTCGAGCCGGTGAACGCGATCTTGTCCACGTCCGGGTGGTTGACCAGGGCCGAGCCCGTGGCGCGCGCGCCCGTGACGATGTTGACGACGCCGGGCGGCAGCTCGGCCTGGCGCAGCAGGTCCGCGAAGAGCAGCGCCGTGAGCGGCGTCGTCTCGGCGGGCTTGAGCACGACGGTGTTGCCCGTCGCGAGCGCGGGCGCGATCTTCCACGCGAGCATGAGCAGCGGGAAGTTCCACGGGATGACCTGCGCGGCGACGCCGTGCGGTCGCGGGTCCGGCCCGTACCCGGCGTGCTCGAGCTTGTCGGCCCAGCCCGCGTAGTAGAAGAAGTGCGCGGCGGCCGTCGGGACGTCGACGTCGCGCGACTCCCGGATCGGCTTGCCGTTGTCGAGCGTCTCGAGCACCGCGAACTCGCGCGAGCGCTCGGCGAGCAGGCGGGCGATGCGGAACAGGTACTTGGCGCGCTCGCGGCCCGGCATGGGTCCCCACACCTTCTCCTGCGCGCGGCGCGCGGCGCGGACGGCGCGGTCCACGTCCTCCTCGGTCGCCTCCGCGACCTCGGCGAGGACCTCCTCGGTGGCGGGGTTGACGGTCTTGAACGAGCCGGAGTCCGACGCGGGCGTGAACTCGCCGTCGACGAACAGGCCGTACGACGACGCGATGTCGACGACGGAGCGCGACTCGGGGGCCGGCGCGTACTCGAACGGCGAGCCGGCCGTGCTGGCTGTGGTGGTCATGGTGTCCTTCAGTCCCGCTCAGTCGACGGTCACGTAGTCGGGGCCCCAGTAGGTGCCGGTGGCGAGCTTGTTGCGCTGCATGAGCACGTCGTTGAGCAGCGACGACGCCCCGAACCGGAACCAGTCGGGGTCGAGCCAGTCGGCGCCCGCGGTCTCGTTGACCGCGACGAGGTACTTGATGGCGTCCTTCGACGTGCGGATGCCGCCCGCGGGCTTGACCCCGATCGGCACGCCCGTCAGCGCGCGGAAGTCGCGCACGGCCTCGAGCATGACGATCGTCACCGGGAGCGTCGCCGCGGGCGAGATCTTGCCGGTGCTCGTCTTGATGAAGTCGGCCCCCGCGAGCATCGCGAGCCAGGACGCGCGGCGCACGTTGTCGTACGTGGCGAGCTCGCCCGTCTCGAGGATGACCTTGAGGTGCGCGTGGTGCCCGTTCGCCCGGCACTCCTCGCGCACGGCGACGATGTCCTCGTAGACCTGGGAGTAGCGACCCGAGAGGAACGCGCCGCGGTCGATGACCATGTCGATCTCGTCCGCGCCGGCCTCGACGGCGTCGCGCGTGTCCGCGAGGCGCACCGCACGGCTCGCGCGCCCGGAGGGGAACGCGGTCGAGACGGCGGCGACCTTGACGCCCGTCCCGGCGAGCGCCTCCACGGCGACGGGGACGAGGTCGTTGTACACGCACACGGCGGCAGCGGAGGGACAGGTCGGGTCCGCGGGCTCGGGGCGCACGGCCTTCGCGGCGAGCGCGCGCACCTTACCGGGCGTGTCCGCGCCCTCGAGCGTCGTGAGGTCGACCATGCGGATGATCGTGTCGAGCGCCCAGGCCTTCGAGGTCGTCTTGATCGACCGCGTGCTCAGCGCCGCCGCGCGGCCGTCCGCGCCGACCTTGTCGACGCCCGGGAGCCCGTGGAGGTAGCGCCGCCAGGCGGTGTCGTCGAGGCTGGCGGACCCGGTCACGGAGCGCGCGAGATCGGCGATCTCGGAGGCGGACCGGTCGGCGGCGCCCGGGGTCGCCGGCGCCGTCCCGGTGCCCGCCCGGCCGGTCTCGGCGACCGACGTCGGTGTCGTTGTGCTCATCGCACCAGGTTACCCGTCGGTACGCCTCGGCGAGCCGACCGGCCGGAGGCTCCAGTGTCGGCTCCGGTGTCAGGCGACGGGTTCGGCCCTGTCGAGGAACCAGCAGTGTTTGTCGCTGCGCTCGCACTCCGCGACCATCGCGCGCTCGATCACTTTGCCTCGAGACCCGTCAGCGTGAATGAGCCACTGCAGGGGCTTGTTGTAGAAGCGAAGGGCGCCTCGGCAGGTCGGGCACTCCCCGGTGAACCGTGCGAGCCCGAGCCGATGGTTCCATCCCGTCAGAGCGGGAAGGAAAGAGGGCCCGACGTGCTGAGTCTCGTGTTTCGCGACCCGTCGTAGCGCGAAGGTGACGATCGCACCGGCGGCGCACACGAGGAACACTGCTACTGCCCATGGTTCGGTCGAGGGAGCCAGGCGACCGGCGTTCAGCGACCGGATCAGAGGCGTGAACACTGATGCCCCACCGGCGAGCGAGACGATCCCGAGCGCGAGGCTGGCCCAGCCCAGAACTGACTGGGTGAGTGGGCTCGCCCAGTGCCACTTGACGGCGTACCTCGCCGACGGCTCGTCGGGAACCGACGGGGCGACGGTGATGTCGCCACCCGCCTGATAGATCGAACCGGTGACGCGGGCCTCGTGGACGCTGTTTTCCGTCCCGGCTGGCCCTGTTACGAGCGGGGTACCGCAGTTGTTGCAGAACCGAGCCTGCTCGTCCTGCGCCTGTCCGCACGATCGGCATGTCATCATTTCGTCCCCCTACGACGGCATCCTGAACTCGCAGGGGATTCTGTCGTGCGGCACTGACATCGCCTCGACGGCGAGGCTGTGCCCCGCCATCTTGGCCGGTCGCACGCCGCAGCGGGCGAACGCTCGTGGGCAGGACTCTCTATATGCCGAGCGCCCTCTGCATGTCCGCCTTCACGCGGTCGAGGCGGTCGCGCGCGGTGGCGCGGGCCGCGGTGAGGTCGTCGTGGGACGCGTCGGGGGCGACGGGCAGCACGACCTCGAGGTAGCACTTCACCTTCGGCTCGGTCCCGCTCGGGCGCACGATGACGCGCGTGCCGTCGGCGGTGAGGATCCGCACCCCGTCGGTCGGCGGCAGGCCGTCGAGACCGGCCGACAGGTCGGCGACGTCGGAGACGCCGGCGCCCGCGAGCGTGCGCGGGGGAGCGGAGCGCAGGTGCGCCATCGTGTCGCCGATGCGGTCGAGGTCGGTGAACCGCGCGGAGAGCTGGTCGCTCACGTGCAGGCCGTGCTGGCGCGCCAGGTCGTCGAGCGCGTCGACGAGCGTGCGGCCCTCCGCCTTGAGGCGGTTCGCGAGCTGCGCGACGAGCAGCGCGGCGCTGATGCCGTCCTTGTCCCGCACGTGCGCCGGGTCGACGCAGTAGCCGAGCGCCTCCTCGTAGCCGAACACGAGCCCGTCGACACGGGAGATCCACTTGAAGCCGGTGAGCGTCGTGGCGAAGCCGAGCCCGTGCGCGGCCGCGATCTTCCCGAGCAGTCGCGAGGACACCACCGAGCACGCGAGGACGCCCTGACCGCCGGAGGCCGCGACCCGGCGCGCGACGTCGTCGCCGAGGAGCGCGCCCACCTCGTCGCCGTGCAGCATGCGCCACCCGTTCGAGCGCGCGGTCTCCGCACCCTGGTAGGTACCGACGCGCGGGTCGAACACCGCGACGGCGCACCGGTCGGCGTCGGGGTCGTTGGCGAGCACGACGTCCGCGCCCGCGTCCTGCGCGACGGCGAGCGCGAGGTCCATCGCGCCGGGCTCCTCCGGGTTGGGGAACGCCACGGACGGGAAGTCGGGGTTCGGGTCGAGCTGCTCCTCGACCGGCACGACGGTCGTGAAACCCGCGTCGCGCAGCACGTGCGCGACCGTCTCGCCGCCCACGCCGTGCAGCGCGGTGGTGACGACCTTGAGACGCCGGGGCGCGCCGTCGGACAGCGCGAGGACCGAGCGCACGTACGCGTCGACGACGTCGTGACCCAGGACGGTCCAGCCCGAGCCCGCGCGGGGCACCGCACGGGCGGGCCCGACCGCGGCGATGGCGGCGGCGATCCGCGCGTCGTAGGGCGGCACGATCTGGGCGCCCTGGCCCGAGTCGGTGACGACGCGGCCGCCGAGGTAGACCTTGTACCCGTTGTCGGCCGGGGGGTTGTGGCTCGCGGTGACCATGACGCCGGCGTCCGCGCCGAGCCGGCGCACCGCGAACGCGAGGACCGGCGTCGGGAGGGCCGACGGGAGCACGAGGACCTCGACGCCCGCCGCGGTGAGCACCGCCGCGCTGTCGACGGCGAACGTCCGCGAGCGGTGCCGCGCGTCGAACCCGACGACGACGCGCGGGCGCGACGCCCCGCCTGCGCCCGCGGGCCCGAGCGCGTCGAGCAGGAACGCGCCGAGACCGGCCGCCGCGCGGATCACGACCGCGCGGTTCATGCGGTGCGGGCCGGCCGCCATGCGGCCGCGCAGGCCCGCGGTGCCGAACTCCAGGGGCCCGGAGAACCGGTCCTGCAGCTCGGCGAGCGCCGCGGCGCGCACGTCGTGCTTGCGCGGGTCGGGCGAGTCGGCGAGGTCGAGCAGACGCCGGAGCTCGTCCTGGTCGCCCGCGTCGACGTCGTCGTCGATCCACGCCGCGACGCGCTCGAGGAAGGCGGAGCGGTCGGTCCCGGGGTCGAAGGCGGGGTCGTCCGCGGCGTCCGCCGCGTCCCGGTAGCCCGTCGTACGGTCCGTCATGTCACACCAGCTTCGCGATGTCGGCCAGGAGTGCGCTGATCCGGGGCCCCGCGGCCTGGCCGGCCTCGATGACCTCGGCGTGGGAGAGCGGCGTCGGGCTGATGCCCGCGGCGAGGTTCGTCACGAGCGAGACGCCGAGCACCTCGAGACCGCAGTGGCGGGCCGCGATCGCCTCGAGCGTCGTCGACATGCCGACGAGGTCCGCCCCGAGGATCCCCGCCATGCGGACCTCGGCGGGGGTCTCGTAGTGCGGTCCCGGGAACTGCGCGTAGACGCCCTCCGGGAGGGTCGGGTCGACGCGGTGCGCGAGCTCGCGCAGCCGCGGCGAGTAGACGTCGGTGAGGTCGACGAACGTCGGCCCCTCGAGCGGGCTGCGCCCGGTGAGGTTGATGTGGTCGGAGAGCAGCACGGGCGTGCCCGCGCCCCACTCCTGGCGCAGGCCGCCGCACCCGTTCGTGAGGATCACCGTCTCGGCGCCGGTCGCCGCGGCCGTGCGCACCCCGTGCACGACGGCGCGGGCGCCCTTGCCCTCGTACAGGTGGGTGCGCGAGCCGAGCACGAGCGCGTGCCGCACGGAGCCGTCGGCGCGCTCGACGCGGATCGAGCGCGTCACCGACAGGTGGCCCGCGACCGCGGGCGCCGAGAACCCGGGGATCTCGTGCGTCGGGACCTCCGCGACGACCTCGCCCAGGAGCTCCGCGGCGCCGCCCCAGCCCGAGCCGAGCACGAGGGCCATGTCGTGCCCGTCGACCCCGGTGGCCTGCGCGATGTGGTCGGCCGCGGCCCGGGCCACGAGGAACGGGTCGGTCGCGGGGTCGTCGAGCGGGGGTGTGCTCGCAGGCGTCGTCGTCATGGTCGCAAGGCTAGTCCGTCCGGGGAGGCGTGACGCGGCGAGCGGAGCGCCCTCCGCACGCCCCTGACCGGCCCGGGCGTCTCGCATGCTGACACCGCAGGGCGCGACGGCCTGACAGAATGTCCGGCGTGACGCACGCGAGCATCGACCACCAGGCCACCCGCATCGTCGTCCTCGGAGGTGGGCCCGGCGGCTACGAGGCCGCTCTCGTCGCCCGCCGGCTCGGCGCCGACGTCACGGTCGTCGAGCGGCAGGGCCTCGGCGGCGCGGCGGTCCTCACGGACGTCGTCCCGTCCAAGACCCTCATCGCCACGGCGGACTGGATGACCATCGCCGAGCGCGCCGCCGAGCTCGGCATCCGCCTGCCCGTCGACACCGCGAAGGCGCAGCACCCCGCGATGCGACGCCACATCGTCGACCTGGAGGCCGTGAACTCGCGCGTCATGGCGCTCGCGGCCGCGCAGTCGGCGGACATCCACGCGCGCCTCGAGCGCGAGGGCGTGCGCGTCGTGCTCGGCGAGGGTCGGCTCGACGGCCCCGAGCGCGTCGTGGTCGACGCGCCCGACGGCGGCGACGGCCCGCTCGTGCTCGACGCGGACGTCATCCTCCTCGCCGTCGGCGCGACGCCCCGCGTCCTGCCGACCGCGCAGCCGGACGGCGAGCGCATCCTCACGTGGACGCAGCTCTACAACCTGTCCGAGCTGCCGGAGCGGCTCGTCGTGGTCGGCTCGGGCGTCACGGGCGCCGAGTTCGCGGGCGCGTACAACGCGCTGGGCTCGGACGTCGTCCTCGTGTCGAGCCGCGACCGCGTCCTGCCGGGCGAGGACGCGGACGCGGCCGAGCTGCTCGAGGGCGTGTTCCGCTCGCGCGGGATGACCGTCATGTCGCGCTCGCGCGCCGAGTCCGCCGAGCGCACGGCGGACGGCGTGCGCGTGACGCTCGCCGACGGCCGGGTCGTCGAGGGCTCCCACGTGCTCATCGCGGTCGGCGCCGTCCCCTCCACGAGCGGCATCGGCCTCGAGGAGGCGGGCGTGCGGCTCACCCCGAGCGGTCACGTCGAGGTCGACAAGGTGTCGCGCACGTCCGTGCGCGGCGTGTACGCCGCGGGCGACTGCACGGGCGTGCTGCCGCTCGCGTCCGTCGCCGCGATGCAGGGGCGCGTCGCGATGTCGCACGCGCTCGGCGACGCCGTGACGCCGATCAAGCTGCGGACCGTCGCGGCCAACATCTTCACCGCGCCCGAGATCGCGACCGTCGGGTACAGCGAGGAGCGGCTCAAGGCGCAGAACAGCAAGTACGTCACGACGATGCTCCCGCTCGCGCGCAACCCGCGCGCGAAGATGCTCGGCATGCGCGACGGCTTCGTCAAGCTGTTCGCGCACCCCGAGGCGGGGGTCGTGCTGGGCGGGGTCGTCGTCGCGCCGCGCGCGAGCGAGCTCGTGTTCCCCATCACGCTCGCCGTCTCGCACCGGCTCACGGTCGACGACGTCGCGTCCGCCTTCACGGTCTACCCGTCGCTCTCGGGGTCGATCGCGGAGGTCGCGCGCATGCTCCACCAGCACGAGAGCTGAGCGCGGGCGCGCGGCGCGGCCCGTCGGGGCGAGGGCCGCGCGGCCGGCTCGTCAGAGGCGGCCGTCGAGCCGCAGGCTCCCCTCGGCGTACGCGAGCTCGGTGAGCTGGAACCCGGGGAACGTGTGCTCGAGGACGCCCCCCAGCAGCGCCTGCACGTCGACCGCGACGCGCAGCTCGGGCAGCACGCGCACGGCCTGCGGCGGCAGCCCGCGCGACCGCAGCGCGCGCTGGACGGGGGCCTCGACGAAGCCGAGGAGCTTGTGCGCGGGCAGCCCCGCCGCGTTCGCCTCGACCGCGAGGACGGCCGTGCCCGCCACGACGGACTCGACGTGGAGCGTCGCGCGCACGACCGGCACGAGGCGCGCGGCGAGCCGCAGCGCCGACGGCGGGTCCGGGACCTCGCGCAGGTCGGCGACGACGCGCACGTCGTCCCCCTCGCCGATCACCGAGCGCACGAACGGCGGCAGCCCGCCCGTCGCGCGCGCGATCTCGACGGCCTCGGTCACGGTCAGCTCGATGCGCACCCGTCGACCCTAACCCTGCCCTGCGGCGCGGCGGGGGCGGGGACCGCGGTCAGTCTCGGGCGCGGATCTCGGCGAGCAGCGGCCGGTGGTCGGACGCCGTCACGTCGAGCACCGCGAACGAGCGGAACGTCACGGTGTCCGAGCCGAACATCCAGTCGATGCGGTGCGCGGGGGCGACGGCGGGCGAGGTGAGGGCGTCGGGGTCGCCCGCGACGTCCTGCCCGCTCTCGAGGCCGTGCTCCTCGACGAGCGCGATCTCGTCCCAGCCCGGCTCGGCGTTGAGGTCGCCCGCGAGCACCGTCGCGCCCTCGACGGGCTCCTCGGCGAAGAGCGCCGCGAGCTGGTCGAGCCGCGTCGGCGTGCTCTCCTCACGGTGCTGCAGGTGCACGGACGTCACGCGCACGGGCACGCCCGCCGCGTCGACCGTGGCGGACACCGCGGAGCGCTCCTGCGGCCCGGCGCCGTACGGCAGCGCGTGGCGGGCGACGTCGGCGAGGTCGCCGCGCAGCGGGTCCCAGAGGATCGCGTTGCCGAACTGCCGGTCGGCCGCGGGCACGAAGACGACGCGCATGCCCGTCGCACGCGCGAGGTACGTCGCCATGTCCGCGCCGCCGCCGAGCACCCACCCGCGCGAGACCTCCTGGAGGGTCACGACGTCGGCCCCCGACTCCTCGATCGTCGTGACCATCTCGTCGAGCCGCACCGACGGGTCGGCGCTCACGCCGTAGTGCAGGTTCCAGTCGAGGACCCGCAGCTCGCCGACGGGGTAGTCGGCCACGGCCGACGTCGTGGTGGGCACGTGCGCCTGCGACGTGCCGACGAGCGCGAGCACCGCGACCACCGCGGCGAGGACCGCGGCCGCCCCGAGGCCCGGGATGCGCGTGGTCGCGGGGGCGGCCTCCGGGGTGCCGCGCGCGCGGAGCCCGGCGACGACGGCGGGCACCGCAAGCGCGACCGCGGCGGCGACCGGCACGAGCGTGTGCGGGACGGGCAGCGGCACGTCGTACTCGAGCTGGTACCCGAGCAGCGGCACGACCGTCGTCAGCCCCGCGACGCTCGCGGCGCCCGCGAGCCGGAGCCAGGTGAGCGGGCGCGCGGGCCGCGTGAGCGCGAGCGCGAGGGTGCGCGCCGCGGCGGGGGCGAGGAGCACGAGGAGGACGAGGAGCGCCCAGCCCCCGACGGTCCCGGGGCCGTCGGTGCGGGGCACGGCGAGGAACACGACCGCGACGCCCACGACGAGCAGCGCGGGGGCCGCCCACGGCGAGCCCGGTCGGGACGCGCGGCCCGCCCACGGCACGAGCCACGCGGTGAGCGCGGCGGCGACCGCCACGCCGGCGACGGCGAACGGCAGGGCGACGCCCGCCTGCGACGCCGCGAACGCCGGGTTGGCGAGCGCCTGCACGGTGAGCGCGAGGAACGGGCCGAGCACCCACAGCCCGCGCGCACCGGGGAGGGCGGTGCGGCCGCGGAGCAGCCACGCGCACGTCCCGGCGGCACCCGTGACGGCGACCGTCACGACCCAGCCCGCGACGTCGGCGCGCCAGTAGGCGTCCCACGTCCCGAGCACCGTGCTCAGCGCCGCGGCGAGCAGGGCGCCGAGCGTGACGCCGAGCGCGACGCGCGAGCCGCGCGCGAGCACGACCCCCGTGCGGGAGGGGGCCGCGTCCGCGCCGGGGCCCGTCTCGTCCGCGCCCGGGTCCGCGCCCGCAGCGGTCTCGCGGCCGGCCCCGCTCACGAACGCGGCGACGAGCACGAGCACGCCGATGCCGAGCGCGACGGAGGCGAGGCCCACGCCGTACCGGACGAGCCCGAGGTCCACGCCCGCGGCGATCGCCGTGCCGAGGCCCTGCACCGCGAGCCGGGCCACGACGAGCGACGCGACCGCGAGCAGCACGACCTTGCCCGTGAGCTCGAGGCGGGCCGCGATCATCACGACGAGCACACCGGGCGCCGCGTACGTCGCGAGCGCCGTGAGCGCCACGGTGACGACGCCCGCCGTGAACGCGTGGTCGAGCAGGGGACCGCTCGACCGGACGAGCTCGACGACGACGGCCGTGACGGTCGCCAGGAGGACGAGGGGGACGAGGTCGCGGCGGTCCGGCCGGGCGGCGGACCGGGGCGACGCGGGCTGCGCTGCGCTCACGAGGGCAGACGCTACCGGGCGGTCGGTGTGATCCGCACCACACGATCGGGTCTTCCGTGCCAGACTGGGGGATCGGCTGCGACGGCGCGCCACCACCTCGGCGCGCGAGGAGGCGAGGACGTGGAGACGACCGCGGACATCGACCGGCACGCGGCGGGCGCGGACGACGCCCCGGCCGCGACGGGCAGCGAGCGCATCGGGCACTGGGTCGCGGGCGGCGTGCGCGACCGCGCCGAGCGGTACGGGCCCGTGCACGACCCGGCGACCGGCGCGGTCACGGGACAGGTGGCGCTCGCCTCCGCGGCGGACGTCGACGCCGCGGTCGCGGCGGCGCGCGACGCGTTCCCCGCGTGGCGCGCGACGAGCGTGTCCCGCCGCGTCGAGATCCTCTTCGCGTTCCACCAGCTCCTCGTCGAGCACAGGGACGAGATCGCCGCGGCCGTGAGCGCCGAGCACGGCAAGGTGCTGTCGGACGCCGCCGGCGAGGTGGCCCGCGCGCTCGAGTGCGTCGAGTTCGCGTGCGGGATCGGCCAGCTCCTCAAGGGCGGGTACACCGAGCAGGCGTCGTCGGGCGTGGACGTGCACGAGGTCAGGCAGCCGCTCGGCGTGGTCGCGGGCATCACGCCGTTCAACTTCCCGGCCATGGTGCCGCTGTGGATGATCCCCAACGCGATCGCGTGCGGGAACACGTTCGTGCTCAAGCCGAGCGAGCGCGACCCGTCGGCGTCGCTCGTCGTCGCGCGCCTGCTCCAGGAGGCGGGCGTCCCGGACGGCGTCGTCAACGTCGTGCAGGGCGACCGCGTCGCGGTCGAGCGCCTGCTCGAGCACCCCGACGTCGAGGCGGTGAGCTTCGTCGGCTCGACGCCCGTCGCGCGCCGCGTGTACGAGACGGCGACGCGCCACGGCAAGCGCGTGCAGGCGCTCGGCGGCGCGAAGAACCACATGGTCGTCCTGCCCGACGCCGACGTGGACGTCGCGGCGGACGCGGCGGTCTCCGCGGCGTACGGGTCGGCGGGCGAGCGCTGCATGGCGGTGTCGGTGCTCGTCGCGGTGGGCGCCGTGGCCGACCCCCTCGTCGAGGCGATCCGCGAGCGCGTCGCGCGCCTCGTCGTCGGGCCGGGCTCCGACCCCGCGTCGCAGATGGGGCCGCTCATCACGGCCGAGCACCGCGACCGCGTCGCGGCGCGCGTGGGCACCGCCGCCGAGGAGGGCGCGACGCTCGTCGTCGACGGCCGCGAGGCCCCCGACGGCGCACCCGACCTGGGGCAGGGCTTCTTCCTGCGCCCCACGCTCGTCGACCACGTGCGCCCGGAGCACACGGTGTATCGCGAGGAGATCTTCGGGCCCGTGCTGTCCGTCGTGCGCGCGCAGACGTACGACGAGGCCCTCGGGCTCGTCAACGACAACCCGTACGGCAACGGCGCCGCGATCTTCACGCGCGACGGCGGCGCGGCGCGCGCGTTCGAGGTCGACGCCCGGGCCGGGATGATCGGCGTCAACGTCCCCATCCCCGTGCCCGTCGGCTACTACTCGTTCGGCGGCTGGAAGAGCTCGCTGTTCGGCGACCTGCACGTCTACGGGCCCGAGAGCGTGCAGTTCTACACGCGCACGAAGGTCGTCACGACGCGCTGGCCCGACCCGTCCACGGCGGGCGTCGACCTCGGCTTCCCGCGGACGCGGTGACGGCAGCGCGGAGCGGAGGACGCCGATGACCACGGACCAGGAGGCGAGGCGCCGGGCCGCCGAGCGGTCGCGCACGCGCGCCGACGACCGGTACGTCTTCCACTCGTGGTCCGCGCAGGGCGCGATCGACCCGCTGCCCGTCGCGGGCGGCGAGGGCGCCTGGTTCTGGGACGAGGACGGCAACCGCTACCTCGACTTCGCGTCCCAGCTCGTCAACCTCAACCTCGGCCACCAGCACCCCCGCCTCGTCGCGGCGCTCCAGGCCCAGGCCGGGCGGCTCGCGACCGTCGGCCCGACGTTCGCCAGCGACGTACGGGGTGAGCTCGCGCGCCTGATCGCCGAGCGCGCGCCCGGGTCGAGGGGCGCCGCCGGGACGGACGGTGCGGCCGGCGCCGCGGCAGGCGACGACCGGCGGTGGCGGGTCTTCTTCACCAACGGTGGGGCGGACGCCGTCGAGAACGCGGTCCGGCTCGCGCGCCTGCACACCGGCCGCGCCAAGGTGCTCTCGGCGTACCGGTCGTACCACGGCAACACCACGACGGCGATCTCCCTCACGGGCGACCCGCGACGCTGGCCGAACGAGGTCTCGCCCGACCCGCACGTGCGCCACTTCCTCGGCCCGTACGCCTACCGCTCCGCGTTCGGGGCGCGCGACGACGCGGAGGAGGGTGAGCGCGCGCTCGCCCACCTGCGCGAGGTCGTGCAGCTCGAGGGGCCGGGGACGGTCGCGGCGATCCTGCTCGAGACGATCGTCGGGACCAACGGCGTGCTGATCCCGCCCGACGGCTACCTCGAGGGCGTGCGGGAGCTGTGCGACGAGCACGGCATCCTCCTGGTGACCGACGAGGTCATGGTCGGGTTCGGCCGGGTGGGCGAGTGGTTCGCGGTGGACCGGTGGGGCGTCGTGCCCGACCTCGTGACCTTCGCCAAGGGCGTGAACTCCGGCTACGTGCCGTTGGGCGGCGTGATCATCGGCGAGCACGTCGCGCGCACGTTCGACGACCGGGTCTTCCCCGGCGGGCTCACGTACTCCGGCCACCCGCTCGCGTGCGCGGTCGGGGTCGAGTCGGTCCGCACGTTCGAGGACGAGCGCATCCTCGACCGGGTGCGGACCCTCGGCGCCGATGTCGTCGGGCCTCGGCTGCGCGAGATCGCGGACCGGCACCCCAGCGTCGGTGAGGTGCGCGGCCTCGGGTTCTTCTGGGCGGTCGAGCTCGTGCGCGACCGCGCGACGCGCGAGCCGCTCGTCCCGTTCAACGCGAGCGGGGCCGCCGCCGCGCCCATGGGCGCCGTCGTCGCGGCCGTCAAGGAGCGGGGCGTGTGGCCGTTCGTGCACTTCAACCGCCTGCACGTCGCCCCGCCGCTCGTCACGTCCGCCGAGGACCTGGAGCACGGGCTCGCCGCGATCGACGAGGCGCTCGACGTCGCCGACGGGTACGCCGGGGTGGCCACGTGACGGCCCGGCGACGCCGCACCGAGCGGGACCGACCCGCACCCACGTCCGAGGAGGGCTCATGACCACCGTGCGTGCCGCGCTCACCCAGGTCCGCTGGACGGGTGACAAGGAGTCGATGATCGACGTCCACGAGAAGCACCTGCGCGACGCCGCCGACCAGGGCGCGCGGCTCGTGTGCTTCCAGGAGCTGTTCTACGGGCCGTACTTCTGCCAGGTGCAGGACGCGGCGTACTACGCGTACGCGGAGTCCGTCCCCGGGCCCACGGTCGAGCGGTTCTCGGCGCTCGCGGCCGAGCTGGGGACCGTCGTCGTGCTGCCCGTGTACGAGGAGGAGCAGCCGGGCGTGCTCTACAACACCGCCGCGGTGATCGACGCCGACGGGCGCTACCTCGGCAAGTACCGCAAGACGCACATCCCGCACGTGCGCGGGTTCTGGGAGAAGTTCTACTTCCGGCCCGGCAACCTCGGCTACCCGGTGTTCGACACCGCCGTCGGGCGCGTGGGCGTCTACATCTGCTACGACCGGCACTTCCCGGAGGGGTGGCGCGCGCTCGGGCTGAACGGCGCGGAGATCGTGCTCAACCCGAGCGCGACGAGCCGCGGGCTCTCCAACTACCTGTGGAGGCTCGAGCAGCCGGCGGCGGCGGTGGCCAACGAGTACTACGTCGGCGCGATCAACCGCGTCGGCGTCGAGGACCTGGGCGACGACGACTTCTACGGCACGTCGTACTTCGTCGACCCCGAGGGCGCGTTCGTCGGCGACACCGGCGACGACCACGAGGAGGAGCTGATCGTGCGCGATCTCGACATGGACCTGCTGCGCGTGGTGCGCGACCGGTGGCAGTTCTACCGGGACCGGCGCCCCGACGCGTACGACGACCTCACCCGGCCGTGAGCGGACCGCGCGGCACCGGACCTCGAAGGGAGACCACGCGATGGCGCACACGCTGATCCGGGGCGGGACCGTCGTCGGGCCGACGGGCTCGGCGCCCGCCGACGTGCTCGTGGACGGCGAGCAGGTCGCCGCGCTGCTGCGGCCGGGGGACACGAGCCTCGGCGCCGACCTCGCCGCGACCGCCGAGCGCGTCGTCGACGCGACGGGCAAGTACGTGATCCCGGGCGCTGTCGACTGCCACACGCACATGGAGCTGCCGTTCGGCGGGACGAACGCGTCGGACACGTTCGAGACCGGGACGCGCGCCGCGGCCTGGGGCGGCACGACGACGATCGTGGACTTCGCCGTCCAGCGCACCGGCGAGCGCGTCCAGGACGGGCTCGCCGCGTGGCACGCGAAGGCGGACGGCAGGTGCGCGATCGACTACGGGTTCCACCAGATCCTCGGAGGCGTCGACGACGACTCGCTCAAGGCCATGGACGAGCTCGTGGCGGAGGGGATCACGAGCTTCAAGCTCTTCATGGCGTACCCGGGCGTGTTCTACAGCGACGACGGGCAGATCCTGCGCGCGATGCAGAAGGCACGCGACAGCGGGTCGGTGATCATGATGCACGCGGAGAACGGCATCGCGATCGACGTGCTCGTGCGCGAGGCCCTCGACCGCGGGGACACCGCGCCGTACTTCCACGGCACCACGCGGCCGTGGGAGACCGAGCAGGAGGCGACGCACCGCGCGATCATGCTCGCGCGCCTCACCGGCGCGCCGCTGTACGTGGTCCACATGTCCGCGAAGCAGGCCGTCGCGACGCTCGCCGAGGCGCGCGACGAGGGCTGGAACGTGTTCGGCGAGACGTGCCCGCAGTACCTGTACCTCTCGCTCGAGGAGCAGCTCGGCGCGCGCAGCGACGAGTGGGGCGACTTCGAGGGCGCCAAGTGGGTGTGCTCGACGCCGCTGCGCTCGCGCGCCGAGGGCCACCAGGACGAGCTGTGGCGGTACCTGCGCACGGGCGACCTGTCGGTCGTGAGCACCGACCACTGCCCGTTCTGCATGAAGGAGCAGAAGGAGCTCGGCCGCGGCGACTTCTCGAAGATCCCCAACGGCATCGGCGGGGTCGAGCACCGGCTGAACCTGCTCTACCAGGGCGTCGTCGACGGGCGCATCACGCGCGAGCGCTGGGTCGAGCTGTGCTGCACGACGCCGGCGCGCATGTTCGGCCTCGACGGCCGCAAGGGCGTGCTCGCCCCGGGCGCCGACGCCGACGTCGTCGTGTACGACCCGGCCGGCCGCACGTCGATCGGGTACGAGGCGACGCACCACATGAACATGGACCACTCCGCGTGGGAGGGGTTCGAGGTCGACGGGCACGTCGACGTCGTCATGTCGCGCGGACGCGTCGTCGTCGAGGACGGCACGTACCACGGCAGCCCCGGGCACGGGCGCTTCCTGCGCCGCGGGCTGTCGGCGTACCTGCGGTGAGGAGGGCACGTGGACCTCGGGGTGGTGCTGCAGAACGACCCGCCCGCGTGGCGGGTCGTCGACCTCGCGCGCCAGGCGGAGACGTACGGCTTCTCGCACGTGTGGACGTTCGACTCGCACCTGCTCTGGGAGGAGCCGTTCGTCGTCTACTCCCAGATCCTCGCCGCGACGCACCGCGTCAGGGTCGGGCCCATGGTGACCAACCCCGCGACGCGCGACGTCACGGTCACGGCGTCGCTCTTCGCGACGCTCAACGAGATGTTCGGCAACCGGACGATCTGCGGCATCGGGCGCGGCGACTCCGCGGTCCGCGTCATCAACGGCCGCCCCGTCACGCTCGCCCAGCTCCGCGAGGCGATCGGCGTGATCCGCGGCCTCGCGTCGGGCGAGGCCGTCGAGTACAAGGGCTCGACCCTGCGCCTCCCGTGGAACCCCGACTCGCGGCTGCCCGTGTGGGTCGCGGCGTACGGGCCCAAGGCGCTCGCCCTCACGGGCGAGGTGGGCGACGGCTTCATCCTCCAGCTCGCCGACCCCGACGTCGTCGCGTGGTCGATCGCCGCTGTCCGGTCCGCGGCCGAGCGCGCGGGCCGCGACCCGGACGCGGTGCGCGTCTGCGTCGCCGCGCCCGCGTACGTGACGAGCACCGCGCCGTCGAACGGGGAGTCCGGCCGCCGGGCGCTCGCGCACGCCTACGACCAGTGCCGCTGGTTCGGCGGCATGGTCGGCAACCACGTCGCGGAGATCGTCGCGCGCTACGGCCCCGGCGGCGCCGAGGAGAGCGCGGGCGTGACCATCCCGCACGCGCTCACCGACTTCGTCGCCGGCCGCGAGGGCTACGACTACAACGAGCACGGGCGCGCGGGGAACACGCACACCGCGTTCGTCACCGACGAGATCGTCGACCGGTTCTGCGTCGTCGGCCCGCCCGAGCGGCACGTCGAGCGCCTGCGCGAGCTCGCCGCGCTCGGGGTCGACCAGTTCGCCGTCTACCTGCAGCACGACGCGAAGGACGAGACGCTGCGCGCGTACGGCGAGACGATCGGCCCGGCGGTACGCGGAGCCGTGCGCACGCGCGAGTGACGGACGGGGGCCGGCCCCGCTGCGTCCGGGCGGGTCCGACGCGGCCCCGGGCGCGGAGGGCTCACGTGACCGAGCCCACGTGACGCCGCGCCCGCGCGGGACCTTCGGCCCTGTCCGGCGGGGCGCGGGCATTCCTACGGTCGGGACCGTGGAAAACCCTCGGGGCGTGACGAGCCGGACCCCGTTCCGCGCGCTGCTCGTCCTGCCCGCCGGCGTCGCGCTGCTCACCGGGCTCGCGACCGGGCTCGCCCTGCTCGGGCTGCCGTCCCCGGTCCCCGCCGAGCGCGTCCAGGACGCGCACGGCCTGCTCATGGTGCTCGGGTTCGTCGGCACGCTCGTCACGCTCGAGCGCGCGGTCGCCGCACGACACCCGGCCGCCTACCTCGCACCCGCCGCGCTCGGGCTCGGCGCCCTCGCCCTGCTCTCGCCCGCGCCGCGCGCGCTCGGCCAGGGGCTGCTCGTCGCCGGAACGCTCGGGCTGGTCGCGATCTACGCGGTGCTCTGGCGGCGCCAGCCCGCGACCGCGACCGCGGTCCAGGCCGCGGGCGCCGTGCTCGCGGTCGGGGGAGCGGCGCTGTGGGCCGCGGGCGTCGCCGTGCCGGACCTCCTGCCGTGGCTCGTCGGGTTCGTCGCGTGGACCGTGCTCGGCGAGCGCGTCGAGCTCGCGCGGCTGGAGATCGACGACCGGACCGAGCGCGGCGTCCTCGCCGGGGCGCTGGTCTTCGTCGGCGCCGCATGCCTCGCGCTGCTCGCCCCCGCGCCCGGGTACGCGCTCGCCGGGGCGGCGCTCGCGGCGTCGGCCGTCGTGCTGGCGCGGCGCGACGTCGCACGGCGGACCGTCCGCGCCTCGGGGCTGCCGCGGTTCGCGGCCGCGGCGATGCTCGCGGGCTACGCGTGGCTCGCCGTCGCGGGAGCGGCCTGGCTGCTCCTCGCCGCCGGCGCGGGACCGGCCGGACTCGGCCCGGGGACGACGCTGCGCTCCGGCACGACGTACGACGCCGTCGTGCACGCCGTGTTCCTCGGCTTCGGGCTGTCGATGATCATGGCGCACGCGCCCCTGATCCTCCCGGCCGTGCTGCGCCGCCCGCTCCCGTACCGCGCCGCGATGTGGGCGCCGCTCGTGCTCCTGCACGCGACGCTCGCGGTGCGGGTCGCGGGGGACCTCGCGGGGGCGGGGCCCGCCGCCGTCGCGGCCGTCCGCGTCGGCGGAGCGGGCAACGTCGTCGCGGTGCTCGGCTTCGTCGGGGTCGCGCTGTGGTCCGCGCCGGGCGGGGAGCGCGCGGCCCGGCGCTCGCGCGCGGACGGGCGCCTCGACCCCGCCGCCTCGGGGGACCGGTCCGCGGCCCCTTCCGACCACGGCGCTCCCGCCGTGCTGCCGATCGCTCCCGGACGGTGACCGTGCCCGCCTCGCCCCAGCGCCCGTCGCTCCTGTCGGCCCGCCCCGCCGGACCGCTCCCGGGCACCCAGAAGGTCGGCGGCACCGGCCGGAACCTGTGGGTGCACGCGCTCGTCCTCGCCTGGTTCGTCGCCGAGGCGGTGCTCGTCGTCGTGCACCGGTTCGTGCCCGAGGCCGTGTGGCTCATGGTCCACGTGCTCATGCTCGGCGCGGTGAGCACCGCGATCCTCGTGTGGAGCCAGCACTTCGCGGACACGATGCTGCGTCGGCAGGCACCTGGGGGCCGTCCGCTGCACGTCGCGCGGCTCGCGGCGCACACCGTCGGCGCGCTGCTCGTCGTCGCCGGGCTGCTCACCGAGGTGTGGGCGCTCGTCGTCGCGGGCGGCGTCCTCGTCGCCGCAGGCGCGCTCACGCACGCGGCCGTCCTCGCGCGGCAGGCCCGGGGCGCGCTCCCGTCGCGGTTCGGGGGCCTCGTGCGCTACTACGTGGCCGCGGCGGTGTGCCTGCCCGTGGGCGTGACGTTCGGCGTCCTCATGGCCCGCGGCGGCGCCGGGACCGAGGCGTACGGCCGCGGCTACGTCGCGCACGTGACCCTCAACGTGCTCGGGTGGGTCGGGCTCACGGTCCTCGGGACGCTCGTGCTGCTGTGGCCCACCGTGCTGCGCACACGCATCGAGCCCGGCGCCGACGCCGCAGCCCGGCGCGCGCTGCCCGTCCTGCTGGCGGGCGTCCTCGTCGTCCTCGCGGCGTGCGCGACCGGGTGGCTGCCGCTCGTCGCCGTGGGGGCCGCGGTCGTGCTGGTCGGCACGGGCACGGTCGTGCGGCACCTCGTGGCGCAGGGCCGCGCAGCCCAGCGCGGGGCGTGGGGGTTCGCGGCCTGGAGCCTCGCGGCGTCGGTCGTGTGGTTCGCGGGGAGCGTCGCCGCGTTCGGCGTCCGGGTCGCGACCGCGCCGTCGTGGGCCGCGGCGCAGGACGCGGTCGGTGCGCTGCTCGCACCGTTCGTCGTCGGGTTCGCGGCTCAGGTGCTGCTCGGGGCGCTCACCTACCTCGTGCCCGTGGTGCTCGGCGGAGGCCCGGCGCGCCGGCGGCGCACCGAGGCGGTCGTCGGCGCCGGCGGGCTGTACCGCGTGGTCGTGGCCAACGGCGGACTCGCGCTGTACCTCCTGCCGCTGCCGTCGTGGGTGCGGGTCGTGCTGTCGCTCGGGGGGGTCGCCACGTCCCTCGCGTCCCTCGTGCCCGCGCGGCGCGCGGGCGGCGGGGCGCGCGCCGCCCCCCCGGCCCCCGGGCCGGGCGCGGGCGCGGGGCCGGCGGCGGCCACGGCGCGCGACGACGCGGCGCGCGCGGTCGCGGCGCGTCGGGACGCGCAGGCGCGACGGCCGCGCGCCGGGGCGGTGACCGCGGCCGTGGCGACGCTCGCGCTCGCCGTCGTGGGCGGCGTGGCCGCGGACCCGGTCGCCGCCGGGGTCGGATCGGGCGGGACGTCCGGCGCGGCGACCAGCACGGCCGCGGGCGGCACGACCGTCGTCGTGACCGGCCGCACCACGACCGTCGAGGTCGAGGCGGCCGACATGCGGTTCGTCCCGGACGTGATCCCCGTGCCCGCGGGCGACCGGCTCGTCATCGAGCTCACGAACACCGACGACGACGTGCACGACCTCGTGCT
The DNA here is from genome assembly GCF_010287905.1 of Cellulosimicrobium composti. NCBI lineage: Bacteria > Bacillati > Actinomycetota > Actinomycetes > Micrococcales > Promicromonosporaceae > Cellulosimicrobium > Cellulosimicrobium composti. The sequence continues at coordinate 3,490 of NZ_JAAFAN010000021.1, read as the reverse complement.
CGCCGACGGCTCGACGACGGGTCGCGTCGCGCCGGGGGAGACCGTGACGCTCGACGTGGGCGTCGTGGTCGGCGACCTCGACGGCTGGTGCTCCGTGGCCGGTCACCGGCTCATGGGCATGACGCTCACGGTCGACGTCGGTGACGTCGGTGACGTCGGTGACGGCGGTGACGGGGGGACGTCCGCGGCCGGCGCGCCCTCCGTGGGCGCGCACGCGGGTCACGGGACGACGGGCGAGGGGTCGCTCGGCGCGTCCGACGCCGACCTGATGGGCGGGCCGGGCGACGGGTTCGTCGCGCGCGACGCGGCGCTCGCACCCGCGGAGACCGACCCGGCCGGCGACCCGGTGGTGCACCGGCGCACGCTCACGGTGACCGAGGCGGTGCAGGAGGTCGCGCCGGGCGTCGAGCAGACGGTCTGGACGTTCGACGGGACCGCGCCCGGGCCGGTGCTGCGCGGGAAGGTCGGCGACGTCTTCGAGATCACGCTCGTCAACGACGGGACGATCGGGCACTCCGTGGACTTCCACGCCGGAGCGCTCGCGCCCGACGAGGCGATGCGCACCATCGCGCCGGGCGAGTCGCTGACCTACCGCTTCACGGCCACGCGAGCCGGGATCTGGATGTACCACTGCTCGACCATGCCCATGTCGCTGCACATCGCGAACGGCATGTTCGGTGCGGTGATCGTCGACCCGCCGGACCTCGCGCCCGTCGACCGGGAGTACGTCGTCGTGCAGTCCGAGCTCTACCTCGGCGCCCCGGGCGCGTCCGCGGACGACGCGAAGGTCGCCGCCGCGGAGCCCGACCTCCTCGCGTTCAACGGCTACGCGAACCAGTACCGGTACGACCCGCTCGCGGCCCGCGTCGGCGAGCGCGTGCGCGTGTGGGTGCTCGACGCCGGGCCGAACCGCCCGAGCGCGTTCCACGTCGTCGGCGGGCAGTTCGACACGGTGTTCCACGAGGGCGCGTACGCGCTCCCCGCCGGGACGTCGGGCGGCAGCCAGGTGCTCGGCCTGCTGCCCGCCCAGGGCGGGTTCGTCGAGCTCGCCTTCCCCGAGGCCGGGACCTACCCGTTCGTCACGCACGCCATGTCCGACGCCGAGCGTGGCGCCGCGGGCGCGTTCGCCGTGACGCCCTGACCGGCGCCCGCCGGCGCGGTCGTCCGCGCCCCCGGCCCGCAGACCCAGCACCCCACCCGGCGCTCGCGCCACGACCAGGAGGACCAGCATGGCCGCAGAACCGATCGAGATCACCGAGCCCCCGCAGCACGGGGCCGCGCACGAGGACGCGCACACGTGCGCGTGCGCGCACGACGACGCCGAGATCGTGCTCGACGTCCGCACGATCCCGCACGCCGTGCGCCACGGCGTCGTCTTCGGCGCGCTCGAGGCGCTCGCGCCCGGGGACGGGCTCGTGCTCGTCGCGCCGCACGACCCGCTCCCGCTGCTCGCGCAGCTCGAGGGCCGCGAGCCCGGGGCGTTCGACCGCGAGTACCTCTCGCGCGAGGCGAGCGAGGTGAGCATCCGCCTCACGCGCCGGCCGGTGCCCACCCAGGGCTGAGCCCTGGTCGACGGCGGTCCGCGCACGACGACGCCCGGCGGCACGGGGAAGGCCGCCGGGCGTCGTCGCGCCGTGTCAGGGTGCCGTCGGGGGCTCCCAGCCGCGGCGCGGGGCGCGTCCCGGCGCCGTCGTGGCCCGGCGCCGGTAGACGACGTACGGGCGCGTGAGGTAGCCGAGCGGCGCGGAGAACACGTGCACGAGGCGCGTGAACGGCCACAGCGCGAACAGCGCCATGCCGCACAGGACGTGGACCCGGAACGCGAGCGGGACGTCCGCCATCAGCGACGGGTCCGGCTGGAACGTGAGCAGCGAGCGGACCCACGGCGAGATCGACCCGCGGTAGTCGTACCCGGCGCCGAGGACCTGGTGCTGCACCGTCGCGAGCGTGCCGAACCCGATCGCCGCGCCGAGCACGACGTACAGGAGCTTGTCCGTGCGGGTCGTCACGCGGAACACCGCACCCGAGAGGCGGCGCCGCAGCACGAGGATCACGAGCCCCGCGACGGTGAGGACCGCCGCGAACGTTCCCGCGACGGTCGCGACGAGGTGGTAGGCGTGCTCGTCGACGCCGACCGCCTCGAGCCACGGGCGCGGCACGAGGATGCCCACCACGTGCCCGCCGATGACCATGAGGATGCCGACGTGGAACAGCGGCGAGCCGAGGCGCAGCCAGCGGCTCTCGTAGAGCTGCGACGAGCGCGTGGTCCAGCCGAACTGGTCGTAGCGGTACCGCCACACGTGGCCGACGACGAACACCGCCGCCACCGCGTACGGGACGGCCACCCACAGCAGGACGTCGAGCGGGCTCATCGTCGGGTCTCCTCGGTCAGGCTCGGGATCGTGGCGAACGGCGTGAGGTGGGACAGGTCGCTCAGGCCGACGAGCTCGGTGGGCGGTCCCGCGGCGACCAGGTCGCGGAAGCGTGCCGCGGTCGCGGACTGCATCGCGGGCAGCGTCGCGACGAGCGCCGCGACGACGTGCGCCCACGGGCTGCGCAGGGTCTCGAGCGCGGCGCGCAGCACCTCGATGCCGTCGCGGTGCGCGTCGAGCACGACGCCGGCGATCTCTCCGTCCGTGCGCGCGGAGAGCTCGAGCACCGTCGGCAGGTGGTCGGGCAGCTCCGAGCCGTCCGTCTCCCAGCCCGCGGCGCGGAACGCCTCGACGAACGTCACGAGCGCGGCGCCGCGCTTCCGGGTGTCCCCGGCCGCGTAGTACGACAGGTAGAGCGAGCACCGCCGCTTGAGGTCGAACGTCGTGACGTACGCGGCCTGGAGCTCGCCGAGCGACAGCGGCGCCGTCGCGTCGAGGAACGCGCGCAACGGCCGACGCACGCCGGGGGACAGCCCCGCGACGACGTCCTCGACGTCCGCGCGGTGGGCGACGGTCTCGGCGGTGGGGTAGTCGAGCAGGATCGAGATGACGGTGTGCGCGGCGCGGCGCTCGGCATCGGGCAGCGGACCGGACGACGCCGCACCGAGCCCCGCCGTACCGGGCCCCGCCGCGCCGGCCGACGTGCTCGCCCGCGACCGGGTCGCGCGGCTCATGCCGCACCGCCCGACGGCTCGGGGCCGCCCGCGGGCCGCGGCGGCGGGAAGAGCCCGCCCGGCGCGCCGTTGCCGTCCCAGTTGAGCAGGTTGACCCGGCCCGACGTGGACGGCGTGTACGGGCTCGTGGCGCGCTCCTCCGCGCCGACCGCGTGGAAGGACTCGCCGGTCGTCGGCCCCGCGCCCCCCATCCCCGGTCCGCCGTCGTAGTCCAACGAGCACGCCATGCCCGTGAGCTTGCGGGCGATCTCGGTGTGCGCGGTCGGGATGACGTACCGGTCTTCGTACTTGGCGATGGCGAGGAGGTGGTACATGTCCTGGATCTGGGTGCCGGTCATGCCGACGGCGGCTGCGGTCTGTTCGTGGGGGTCGTGGCCGAGGTTG
>NZ_JAAFAN010000020.1:0-58940 GCF_010287905.1 Cellulosimicrobium composti | reverse complement strand
CCCCCGCCCGCGGGGGGGCGCCCCCCCGCCGCCCCCCCCCCCCCCCCGCCCCCCCCCCCCCCCCCCCCCCCCCCCGCCCCCCCCCCCCCCCCCCCCCCCCCCCCCCCCCTCGTGCATGCCCGGACCTCGCCGGGCCGCCGGTCTCCGACGCCGGACGGCGCGGGCGCGTCAGCGGCCGTGCGCCCGCGCGATGGTGAGGACGGCGCGCTCGACCGCGAACACCGGGTCGCGGCCCGCACCCTTGACCTCGGCGTCGGCCTGCGCCACGGCGCTGATCGCCGTCGCGAGGCCCTCGGGCGTCCAGCCCGCGAGCTCGCGCCGCGCGCGGTCGACCTGCCACGGCGCCAGGCCGAGGTCCGTGGCCGCGGCCCCGCCACGGCCGCGCATCGCTCCGACCTTCGCGAGCGCACGGAGCTTCATCGCGAGCGCGGCGACGATGGGCACCGGGTCGGCGCCCGTCGCGAGGGCGTGCCGCAGGAGCGCGACGGCCTCGCCCGCGTGGCCTGCGACCGCGGCGTCGGCCACGCGGAAACCCGTCGCCTCGACCCGTCCGCCGTAGTAGCGGTCCACGACGGCCTCGCTCACCGTGCCGTCGGTGTCCGTGACGAGCTGGCTGCACGCGGCCGCCAGCTCGCGCAGGTCGGTACCGACCGCCTCGACGAGCGCGCGCACCCCGGACGCGTCGATCCGGCGGTGCGCCCGGCGGAACTCGGCCGTGACGAACGCGGCCTTGTCGGAGTCCTTCTTGATCGCGTCGGCAGCGACGACGGGTGCCCCGCTCGCCTTGATCGCGTCGAGCATGCGCTTGCCGCGCACCCCGCCGCCGTGCACGACGACGACCGTCGTCTCCGGGTCCGCGACGGGGACGTAGTCCACGACGTCCGCGACGAGCGCGTCCGTCGCGGCCTCGGCGCCCTCGACGACCACGACCTTCGCCTCGCCGAACAGCGAGGGGCTGGCCGCGACGGTGAGCATGCCCGCCTGGTACGTCGCGCCCTCCATGGTGACCTTCTCGACCTCGGGGTCCCGCTCGCGCGCGAGCCCGACGATCGCGTCCACGGCCCGCTCGGCCAGCAGCGACTCCGGCCCCTGCACGAGCACGACGGGCGCGAGCCGGACGTCGTCCCACGCGAGCGACGGACCGGCGGACGGGCGGGCGGAGCGTGTCGGCGCGGGCATGGCACCAGCCTGCCACGCCCCGCCCACCACGGCGGACGCGCCGATCTCACGGTGGACACCATCCGCTCGCCCGGTGGCCGACCGCGTGCCCGACCGCGTGGTTCCCGACCGTCCGTCGACCGGGAGCGCGGTGGCGGGCCGCGCGGTCAGCCGCAGCCCGAGGCCGCGAGGACGCCGTCCCGCACGACGAGCGCGAACGTCCCGCACGTGTCGGTGCGCAGCACGGTCGCGCCGACGCCTCGGTAGAGGTCGAGCGCGCGGTCGGTGGGGTGACCGTAGGTGTTCTCCCCCGAGCTCACGAGCGCGACCGTCGGGGACAGCACCTCGGCGAGGCGGTCGGACTGGGTCGCGGAGCCGTGGTGCGCGACCTTGACGACGTCGACCGGCGCGCTCCCCTGCTGGGTGAGCGTGCGCGCGAGGCTGTTCTGCCCGGCGTCCTCGAGGTCACCGAGCGCCACGACGTCGACGCCCTGCACGCGCACGCGGAGCACGACGCTCGCGTCGTTCGCGCCGCCGTCGACCTCGCCGGCGCCGCGGGCGGAGCGGCCGGGCGGGACCCGGTCGGACGACGCGCCCGGACCGGCCTGCAGCACCTCCCACACCGCGCCGCCCGGTGACGCGCCGCCCGGTGACGCGCCGCCGGGTGCCGCGCCGCCGGCGGCTCCCGCCTGTCCGCCGATGTGCACAGCGCCGGGGCTCCCACGCTCTCCGGCTCCGCCGGCCGTGCCCGCGTCGCCCGCCCGCGCGACCTGGACCGGGACGCCCGCTGCCGCGAGCGCGCCCACCGTGCGCTCCGCCTGTTCCGCCGGGTCCGCGGTGGCCGTGACGAGCGCGAGCCCCACGGTCCGGCCTCGCAGCACCGCGTCGAGCCCGCCGACGTGATCGGCGTGGAAGTGGCTGAGCACGAGCAGGTCGACCGTCTCGACCCCCAGACCGTCGAGGCAGCGTCCCGCCGCGTCACCGGGCGGCCCGACGTCGACGACGACCGCCGCGCGCGGTCCCGAGCGGAGCACGAGGGCGTCACCCTGACCGACGTCGCACGCCACGACCGCCCAGTCCTGCGGCACCGGACCGCGCCCGACCGTCACGGGCCGCACGAGCACGACGACCACGACGACGACCGCGGCGACGAGGAGCACGGTCGCGGCACGCGCCGTCGCGGGCGGGCGACCGGCCGGACGCGACGGACCCCGCACCGGCAGTCGCCAGGAACCGCCCCCGACCGACGACCCGGCGCCGCGCGCAGCCGGTCGGCCGGGGCCGCGCGAGGCCGACCGGCGGAGGTCGCGCACGGCCCGTCCCGCGCGCTCGCGCAGCGGCGGCCGCGACGCGGTGCGCACCGCGCGCCGCTCCCCCGCCTCGCGCAGCGCACGCGAGCCGAGCACGACGGCGAGCGCGCCCGCCGTGAGGACGGCGAGCAGCAGGAGACCGCCGACGCCGCCCGGCCAGGGCAGCCGCGCCCCGGGCAGGTCGGCGAACACGCGCGCGACGCCCGCGATCCAGCCGGTGAACAGCCCCGCCGACCACCCGAGCGCGGTCGCCGCCGGCGGCCACCACGGCGCGACGAGCGTCGCGAGCACGCCGAGCACCGTGGCGGGGCCGAGCGCCGGGGCCGCGAGGAGGTTGGCGGGGACGGCCCACGTGCTGACGCTCGGGTCGAGCAGCACGAGGACGGGCGCGCACGCGGCCTGTGCCGCCACGGGCACCGCGACGACGTGGGCCGCCGTCCGCCCGCACCACGGCGCGAGGCGACGCGCGATCGGCGCGGTGAGGAGCGCGAGGCCCGCGGTCGCCGCGACGGAGAGGACGAACCCGTACGAGCGGGCGAGCCACGGGTCGACGACGAGGAGCACCACGACGCCCGCGCCGAGGGCCGCGACCGCGCGCGAGGGCCGCCCGAGGGCGATCCCGACGACGCCGACGGCGCCCATCGCCGCGGCGCGCAGCACGCTGGGCTCCGGGTGGACGAGCACCACGAACCCGGCCATCGCGGCCCCGGTGACGACGACCCGCGCGGCCCGCGGCGCCCGGACGAGCACGCACAGCGCGGCGACGCACGCGACGACGATCGCGAAGTGCCCGCCCGAGACCGCCGTCACGTGCGTGAGCGACGTCGTCCTCATCGCCGCGTCGAGCGCCGGGTCGAGCCGGGACGTGTCGCCGACCGCCACGCCCGGCACGAGGCCGCGGGCCTGCGGGCTCAGCCCGTCGGTCGCGTCGAGAAGCCCCTGACGCATCGCGTGCGTCGCGCGCAGGAGCGCCCCGGGCTGCGCGACGACGCGCGGAGGGCCGTCCGTGCGCAGCACCGTACGGTCCCCCTGGTGCGCGAGCCGGCCCGTCACGACGACCGTCGCCCCGTACGCGAGGTCCGCCCACCCGTCGCCCGGTCCGGTGACGACGACCGGGCCGGACACGGCGGTGGTCACGCCGCGCGCGGTGACCTCGTGGAGCGCGACGTCGACCTCGTACCGGTCCGCCGCACCCGACCACGGGTTCGTCCGCGCGACGGCCGCCGAGCGCACCGTGGCGGTGACGGTCGCGGTCGCCTGCGCGTCGGCGAGGTCGTCGACCGGCGCCCGGGCGCCGAGCTGCGCTCCCGACGAGAGCAGCACCGCCGCCGCGCACGCCGTGACGAGCACGGCCTGCCCGGCCGCGCCCGAGCGCCGCGTCCGTCTCGTCGCGACCGCCCACGCGACGGCCCCGCCCAGCACGACGACCGCGACCGCCGCACCGCGCAGGACCGGCGGCGCCGCGACGGCCGTCGCCACGAACGCGGTCGCCCACGCCGCGAGCGCCGCCGGGACGAGCCGGAGGTCTGTCACACGCGGACGAGGTCGCGCACGTCCGCGAGGACGGCCGGGCCGATCCCGCTGACCTCGCCGAGCTCGTCGACCGCGGTGAACGGGCCGTTCTCCTCGCGCCACGCGACGATCCGCTCCGCGAGCACGGGCCCGATGCCGGGCAGCGCGTCGAGCGCCGCGACGTCGGCGGTGTTGAGGTCGAGCGGGCCGCCCGGCGTGCCAGCCGATCCGTGCGCGGGGGCCGCGGCGGCCGCCGGGACGGCCTCCCCGGGCCGCGGGACGTGGATCTGCTCGCCGTCGGTCACGGTGCGCGCGAGGTTGAGCGCCGCGAGGTCCGCCTCCGCGGTCGCGCCCCCGGCGGCCTCGATCGCCTCCGCCACGCGCGCGTGGGCCCCGACGGTCACGAGTCCCGGGGTGGCGACCTGCCCCACGACGTGCACCACCACCCCGGAGGACGGGCCCGTCCCTGCGTCGGCTCCTCCGGCAGCACCCGCTCCGGTCGTGCCGTCCGTGCTCGTGACGGGTGCCTCGGTCGCTCCGTCCCCGGCGACCGGGTCGGCGGCGTCGTCGGCACCGGCGCCCGACTCCCCGCCGGTCTGCGGTGCGCCGAGCGTGGCCACGGGCTCGACGCCACCCGCCGGTGCGCGCAGCAGGACGACCGCGGCCGCGAGGACGAGGACAGCGACGAGGGCCGCGACCGCGGTGCGCGGACGCAGCCCCCACCGCGGGCGCCCGCCGTCGTCGGCGAGGTCGGCGAACCCCGCGTGCGAGGTCGGGTGGCCGTGCGCGGCGGTGTACGCGCTCGCCGCGGTCCGGGTCGCCCGGTGCCGCAGCCGGGCCGCCGCGTCGTCGCCCGGCGCCGTCGCAAGCTCCTCGCCCGGGTCCGGACGTGCGGGTGCCGGGCGCCCGAGGACCGACCGGCGCTCGGGGACGTCGTGGGAACCCGTCTCGTCGGACGGACGCGGGTCGTCGCGGACGCCCGCGTCGTCGACGGGACCTCGGCCGCCCCCACCCGGGCGCGACGGGAGCCAGCCGCCTTCGTCACGGGCGCGTCCCGTGCCGTTCGCCTCGTCACCCACGACCCCGACGCTCTCCTCGCCGCCGGACGGGCCCGCCCCGAGGTCGTCGGACACCGCCGGACCGACGACGTCGGGCCCCGCCGGTCCGAGGACCTCGTCCCACGGCGCGCGGCGGGTCGTGCCGCGCGCCGCGTCCCGAGGGTCGACGCTGGGGAGCGCCGCGGTCGCGGGGTGCCACGCCAGCGCGGGGCGCCCGGTCCCTGTCACGGCCCGGAGGCGCTGCCGGACGACCGCCCCCTCCCGTGCGGGGTCGCGTCCGGGTCGGGCGTGCTGACGCGGCTCGTGCCGAGGTGTGCTCACGCCGCGCACGCTACGGAGCGGAGAGCGTCCGGTGCCGCACGGTCGCGGCAGCCTGGGGACGGGACGGCCTCCATGTGGGCTTGTGGACGGGGCGCACACTTCAGCAGCGGCCGCCTCTGCGCGAGCGCGTCGATCGGCGCGGCGCGGGACCGACCGGCAGCCGTCGACCCGGGGCTCAGCGCAGGGGCACGAGGTCCGCGACTCCGGACCCTCGGTCGGCGAGGTCCGCGACGACGACGGCGAGGACGCCGGGGCCGACGTGGGCGCCGAGCACGGCGCTCACAGGCGTGACGACCGCGTCGAGGCCGGTCCGGTCGGTGAGCTCGGCCGCGAGGCGGTGGGCGCCGTCGTCGTCCCCCACGTGGTGGACCGCGAGCGCGGGCCGGGTACGGCGGCCCGCGGAGTCGACCGCGACGGTCGTGAGCCGCTCGACGGCCGCGGCGCGCGTGCGGACCTTCTGGACGACCTCGATCCTCCCCTCGCGCACGGCCAGCAGCGGCCGGACCCCGAGCACGGTGCCGAGGGCTGCGGCGGCGGCGCTGAGGCGGCCGCCGCGGCGGAGGTGGTCGAGCGAGTCCACGAGGAACACGGCGCGGCTCGCGTCGGCGACCTCGATGGCGCGCCGTGCGACGACGTCGGTCGGGGCACCCGCGGCGGCGGCCTCCGCAGCAGCCCGGGCTGCGAAGCCGAGGCCCATCGCGACGGTGCGCGAGTCGACCACCCGGACGGGCACGGGGGCGTCCGAGGCCGCGAGCGCCGCCGCGTGCACCGTCCCGGACAGCTCGCCGGAGAGGTGCACGGAGACGATCTCGCGCGCACCGGCGGCCGCCGCCGCGGCGTACGCCTCGCCGAACGCGCGCGGCGTCGGCTGGGACGTCGTGACCCGGTGCCCGGCCTGGAGGTGCGCGGCCACGTCCTCGGCGGTGAGGCCGACGTTCTCGAGGTGGGGCTCGCCGTCGACCACGACGTGCAGCGGGACGGAACGGAGCCGCTCGGCGGTCCCGGGCGGGAGCGAGGCGGTCGAGTCGGTGACGACGTGCACGCGGTGGTCGGTCATGGCCGCGCCACCTTACGGCGCGCGCGGCGCGCGACGCATCCCGGCCCGGCTGCGCCGGCGCGGCGGCGCCCCTACGATCCGAGCATGGCCGACGACGCCGCACAGTCCCCGACCGAGCTCGCCGCCCTGCGAGCGGCCGCCGCGCAGGCGGCCGCGGAGGCCGCCGAGGCCCGCGCCGCGGCCGCGCAGGCCGCCCTCGAGGCCGCCGAGGCCGCCGCGCGAGCGAGCGAGGATCCCACAGGTGCCGAGCCCTCCGACACGCCCGCGGACGAGGCGTCCGACGAGCCCGCCGGAGGCGGCACGCCGGAGGAGGCCGCGCCGTCGGGCACGGGCTCCGCCCCCGAGCCCGCACCGGAACCCGAACCTGAACCTGAGCCCGAGAGCGGGCCGGACGGCGCGGCGCTGGAGGGCTACGCCGCCGAGGTCGCGGCCGGGTACGCGTACAAGGGCGGCACGCTCGCGCTCGGCGCGCTGCTCGAGGGCGAGGTGGGGGGCGAGCCCGCGCCGCGCGCCGACGTGCAGGTCGGGTTCGCGCTCTCCATGCTCAACCGGCACGGGCTCGTCGCGGGCGCGACCGGCACGGGCAAGACGAAGACGCTCCAGGGCATGGCGGAGGGGCTGTCGGCGGCAGGCGTGCCGGTGTTCCTCGCGGACGTCAAGGGCGACCTGTCGGGGCTGGCCGTGCCGGGCGCGTCGAGCCCCGCGATCGTCGACCGCTCGGCGTCGATCGGGCAGGACTGGACCCCGACGGCGTTCCCCGTCGAGGTGTACTCGCTCGGCGGGCTGGGCACGGGCGTGCCGATCCGCACGACCGTGACGGACTTCGGTCCGCTGCTGCTGTCGAAGGTGCTCGGCCTCAACGAGACCCAGGAGTCGAGCCTCGGGCTGATCTTCCACTGGGCCGACGCGCAGGGGCTCGCGCTGCTCGACCTCAAGGACCTCCAGTCGACCATCGCGTACCTCACGTCGGACGAGGGCAAGGGCGAGCTCAAGGGGATCGGCGGCGTGTCGAGCGCGACGGCCGGCGTCATCCTGCGCGAGATCGTCGCGCTCCAGGCGCAGGGCGCGGACGTGTTCTTCGGCGAGCCGGCGTTCGAGACGTCGGACCTGCTGCGCACCGCCCCCGACGGCCGGGGCGTGATCTCCGCGCTCGAGCTGCCCGCGGTGCAGGACCGCCCCGCGCTGTTCTCCACGTTCCTCATGTGGCTGCTCGCCGACCTCTTCCAGGAGCTGCCGGAGGTCGGCGACGTGGAGAAGCCGAGGCTCGTGTTCTTCTTCGACGAGGCGCACCTGCTGTTCACGGGCGCGTCGAAGGAGTTCCTTCAGCAGGTCGTGCAGACCGTGCGGCTCGTGCGCTCCAAGGGCGTGGGCGTGTTCTTCGTGACGCAGAGCCCCAAAGACGTGCCCGCCGACGTGCTCGCCCAGCTCGGCAACCGCGTGCAGCACGCGCTGCGCGCGTTCACGCCCGACGACGCGGCAGCGCTGCGCGCCGCGGTGCGCACGTACCCGACGTCCCCGTACAACCTCGAGCGCCTGCTGCAGTCGCTCGGCACGGGCGAGGCGGTCGTCACGGTGCTCACGGAGAAGGGAGCGCCGACGCCGGTCGCGTGGACGCGCGTGCGGGCGCCCCGGTCGTCGATGGACCCGGCCCCCGCGTCCGTGCTCGACGGCCTCGTCGCGGCGTCGCCGTCGTCGGCGCGCTACGGCACGCCCGTCGACAACGAGTCGGCGTTCGAGCTGCTCCAGGTCCGCGTGCAGGAGCAGGCCGCGGCGCGCGCCGCCGCCGAGGCCGCCGCCGCCGAGGCCGCGGCGCAGGAGAAGGCCGCCAAGGAGGCGGCGAAGGAGGCCGAGCGCGCCGCGAAGAAGGAGCAGGCCGAGCTCGAGAAGATGCGCGCGAAGCTCGAGCGCGACGCGGCGAAGAGCCGCTCGGGGTCGTCCGGGTCGTCGCGGTCGCGCTCGTCGAGCCCGCTCGACTCGTTCCTGCGCTCGGCGGGGACGCAGCTCGGGCGCGAGCTCACGCGCACGATCTTCGGCACCCGCCGACGCTGACCGCGCGCCGCCGGGCGGCACCCGGCGCCGCGGGTCGCCGCGGGTCGCCTGCGCCGGACGCCCGTGACGCACGAGGAGCCGCGTCCGAGCACCCCGGACGCGGCTCCTCCCCGCGTGTTGCGGGTCGTCGTCAGACGACGATGTTCACGAGCTTGGGCGCGCGCACGATCACCTTGCGCACCTGCGCGCCGTCGATCGCGCGCACCACGTTCGGCTCGGCGAGCGCGGCGGCGGTGAGGTCCTCCTCCGAGATCGACGGCGAGACCTCGAGACGGCCGCGCACCTTGCCCTTGACCTGCACGACGCACGTCACGGTGTCCTCGACGAGGTAGCGCTCGTCGGCCGTCGGGAAGGGCTCGTGCGCGAGCGAGCGCTCGTGGCCGAGGCGCTCCCACAGCTCCTCCGCGATGTGCGGCGCGACGGGCGCGGTCATGAGCACGAGCGGCTCCACGGCCTCGCGCGGCACCTTCTCGAGCGACGTGAGGTGGTTGTTGAGCGTGATGAGCTTCGCGATCGCCGTGTTGGGGCGCATGTGCTCCATCTCGACGCGCACGTCCGCGATCGCGCGGTGCACGGCCCGCAGGGTCTCGGGCGACGCCGGCTCGTCCACGACCGTGACCTCGCCCGTCTCCTCGGAGACGACGTTGCGCCACAGGCGCTGCAGGAACCGCTGCGACCCGACGACGGCGCGCGTCTCCCACGGGCGCGACAGGTCGAGCGGACCCATCGACATCTCGTAGACGCGGAACGTGTCGGCGCCGTACTCGGCGTACATCTCGTCGGGCGTCACGACGTTCTTGAGCGACTTGCCCATCTTGCCGTACTCGCGCTGCACGACCTCGCCGTTCCAGCGGTACACGACCTCGCCCGAGCCGTCGGCCGCGGGCTCCTCCGTGACCTCGGCGGCGGGCACGTACTGGCCGCGCGCGTCGGTGAACGCGTACGCCTGGACGTAGCCCTGGTTGAACAGCTTGTGGAACGGCTCGAGGCTCGACACGTGGCCCAGGTCGTAGAGGACCTTGTGCCAGAAGCGCGCGTAGAGCAGGTGCAGCACGGCGTGCTCGACGCCGCCGACGTAGAGGTCCACTCCCCCGGCGCGACCCGCGCTCGCGTTGTGCTCGGGGCCCATCCAGTACTGCTCGAGGCCCTCGTCGACGACCGTGTCCTGGTCGCCGCCGTCCCAGCTCGGGTCGAGGTAGCGCAGGTAGTACCAGCACGACCCGGCCCAGTTGGGCATGGTGTTCGTGTCGCGGCGGTACTGCTTGGGACCGTCGCCGAGGTCGAGCGTGACGTTGACCCAGTCCTCGTTGCGGCCCAGCGGCGCCTCGGGCGAGGAGTCGGCGTCGTCCGGGTCGAACGTGCGCGGCGCGTAGTCGGGGACGTCGGGCAGGTCGACGGGGAGCAGCGCGTCGGGGATCGCGACGGGCTGGTCGTTCTCGTCCCACACGATCGGGAACGGCTCGCCCCAGTAGCGCTGGCGGCTGAACAGCCAGTCGCGCAGGCGGTACGTCGTCGTGCCCTCGCCGATGCCCTTGTCCGCGAGCCACGCGGTGATGCGGCGCTTGGCCTCGGGCACGTCGAGGCCGTCGAGCGAGATCTCGTCGTTCGCGGAGCCGACGACGACGCCGTCACCCGTGTACGGGCCCGTGAAGTCCTCGGGCAGACCGTCGGCGGGCTCGACCGTGCGCACGACCGGCAGCCCGAACGCCTCGGCGAACGCGAAGTCGCGCTCGTCGCCGCCCGGGACGGCCATGATCGCGCCGGTGCCGTAGCCCATGAGCACGTAGTCGGCGGTGAAGACGGGGATCGCCTGGCCGTTGACGGGGTTCACCGCGAGGTGGCCGGTGAACACGCCCGTCTTCTTGCCGGCGTCGGCCTGGCGCTCGACGGCGGTCTTCGCGGCGGCCTCGCGGCGGTACGCGGCGACGGCCTCGACCGGCGAGCGGTGCCCGGACGTCCACGCGCTCGACGTGCCGTCGGGCCAGTGGGCGGGGACCTCGTCGAGCAGCGGGTGCTCGGGCGAGACGACCATGAACGTCGCGCCGAACAGCGTGTCCGGGCGCGTGGTGAAGACCTCGATCGTGGCGCCGGACTCCGCGGCGGCGTCGTTCGCGCCGTCGGGCGTGCCGAGCACCGCGAACCGCACGAGCGCGCCCTCGCTGCGACCGATCCAGTTGCGCTGCATCGCCGTGACCTTCTCGGGCCAGTCGATGAGGTCGAGGTCGTCCGCGAGGCGGTCGGCGTACGCGGTGATGCGCATCTTCCACTGGCGCAGGCTGCGCTGGAACACCGGGAAGTTGCCACGCTCGGAGCGGCCGTCGGCCGTGACCTCCTCGTTCGCGAGGACCGTGCCCAGGCCGGGCGCCCAGTTCACGGGCGACTCGTCCACGTAGGCGAGGCGCTGGGAGTCGACGACGGCGCGGCGCTGGCGGGGCGTGAGCGTCGCCCAGTCGGCGCCCTCCTCGACGCCGTCGACGCCACCGGGCACCGGCCGCGCGCCGGACGCGAGCTCCGCCTCGAGCTCGGCGATCGGGCGCGCACGGCCGACGCCGCCGTCGGGGCGGGGCGCGTCGGCGTCGTACCAGGAGTCGAAGATCTGCAGGAAGATCCACTGCGTCCAGCGCACGTACTCGGGGTCGATCGTCGCGAACGTGCGGCGCGAGTCGTGCGCGAGGCCGAGGCGGCGCAGCTGGCGCCGCATGTTCGCGATGTTCGCCTCGGTCGTGACGCGCGGGTGCTGGCCGGTCTGCACCGCGTACTGCTCGGCGGGGAGGCCGAACGCGTCGTACCCGAGCGCGTGCAGCACGTTCTCGCCGCACATGCGGCGGAAGCGCCCGACGACGTCGGTCGCGATGTACCCCAGGGGGTGCCCCACGTGCAGGCCGGCGCCCGACGGGTACGGGAACATGTCCATGATGAAGTACGGGCTCGCGCCCTCCGGGCCTCGGCCCTCGCCGTCGCGCAGGTCGCCCGTCGGGTTCGCGGCCCAGAACGTGCCGCGCTGCTCCCACAGCTCCTGCCACTTGAGCTCGATCTGCTCCGCGAGCGCCGGCGTGTAGCGGTGCGCGGGGCCACCGGCGGCGGGGGCGTCCTGGGCGTGCGGGAGCGAGGTGGTGTCAGGCGTGGTCACCCGGACGAGTTTACCGGCCGGCGGACGGCCCGACGGCGGCCGTCCGGGCCCGTGCGAGGATGTGCGCCGTGATCATCGTGACGACGAACGAGGTGCCCGGCTACCGCATCGACGCGGTGCTCGGGGAGGTCATGGGCATGACCGTGCGCAGCGCGAACATCGGGGCGAACTTCGTGGCGTCGTTCCGCTCGATCGGCGGCGGCGAGGTGAAGGAGTACACGCAGCTCGTCTACGAGTCGCGCCAGGAGGTCATGCACCGCATGGTGCAGGAGGCGCAGCGCCGCGGCGCGAACGCCGTGGTCGGCATGCGCTTCGACACGGGCGAGATCGCGGCGTCGTTCTCCGAGGTGTGCGCCTACGGCACGGCCGTCGTCGTGAGCCCGATCCCCGCGGGCCAGCCGGGCGCGACGGCGCAGTCCGCGCACCAGGCGCAGGGCGGCGCCCCGGCTCCGCAGCAGGGCGGGCACGCGCCCCAGGACGCCGCGCCGGACCAGCCGGCCTGGCGCTGAGCGATGCCGGTCAGAACAGCGAGACGATGACCGGGCCCTTGACGAGCAGCACCCACGCGACGAGCGCGACGTAGCCGATCGCGAGGAACAGGTGCCGGTTGCCGACGAGCGTGCGTCGTACGCCGTCACCGGCCGGCAGGTAGCCCTCCTGGACGGCGTGCACCACCTGGTACCAGAACAGCGGGAGCATGGCGACCCACACGACCATGCAGTAGGGGCACATCGCGGAGATCGCGTACATCGTCGTCCAGATGAGGAAGACGATGAGGCCCATGCCGAGGGTCGTGCCGCCGAGGAGCGTGAGCCAGTACCAGCGCGGCAGGCGGGCGCCGAGCAGCACGACCGCGCCCGTCGTGATGACGACGGGGAAGGCCGCGATCCCGATGAGCGGGTTGGGGAAGCCGAGCAGCGAGCCCTGCCAGGAGTCCATCGCGTCGCCGCAGTCGAGCAGCGCGTTGAGGCTGCACGACGGCACGTGGTTCGGGTCGGCGAGCTTGAGGTACTTCTCGATCGCGAGCGCGGCCGAGCCGAACAGGCCGATCACGCCGAGCACCACGAGCAGCCAACCCGTGGTGCGCGCGGTCATCGGGCGGGGGCCCGGCGCGGGCAGCAGCTCGTCGTCGGGGTCGGCGGACACGTTCGCACCGGCGGTGGCGCTCTTGCTCACGGGGGCGCTCCTCGTGGGTCACCGGCTCGCGCCGGACGTGACGGCGCGCACGGCGGTGCGCGCAGGGCACAACCTACCGCGGCTCGCTGGGTCCGGGCTGGGAGCGGTCCTCTCCTCCCCGCCGAACACGGGGTTGCTGTCGTTATCCCGTCGATAACGACAGCAACCCCGTGCTCGGCGCCGAGGAAGGCCGCGCTCGACGCCGAGGGTCGGGCCGGCCGGAGCCGGGCCGGCCGGAGCCGAGTGGTTCTACCGCGGTGCGCCGGACACGGCGGGCGCCGAGGCGTCGTCGGTCAGGGTGGCGACGACGACGCCCGCGGGGCGCCGGCCCACGAGGAGGATGATGCCCAGCCCGGCCACGGTGAGGACGACGCCGGTCCAGGCGGGCGCGAGGTAGCCCCACCCGGCGGCGATGACGAGCCCGCCGAGGAACGCGCCGTTGGCGTTGCCGACGTTGAGCGCGGAGTGGCACAGGGCCGCACCGAGCGAGGGCGCCGCGGGCGAGAGGTCCATGAGGCGCGTCTGGAGCGACAGGCCGAGCACCTGCGACGTGACGCCGAGCAGGAAGAGCGCGAGCACCGCGGGCACCGGGTGCTGGCCCGTGAGGGCGAACAGCGCGAGTGTCACCCCGGTCGAGACGAAGCCGAGGTAGACGGTGCGCATGACGGAGCGGTCGGCGAGCCGGCCCCCGAGCACCGTGCCGACCGTCATGCCGACGCCGAAGACGGCGAGCACGACCGGCACCGCCCCCGACGACAGCCCGGTGACGCGCGTGATCGTCGGCTCCACGTAGGAGTAGACGGCGAACATGCCGCCGAACCCGATCGCGGCGCCGACGAAGCCGGTCCACAGCGGGCCGTTGCGCAGCGCGCCGAGCTCACGGCGCACGGACGAGTCCTCGTTCCCCGCGCCCGCGGGGACGAGGCACCACAGGGCGGCGAGCGTGACGAGCCCGAGACCGCCCACGACGACGAACGCCGCGCGCCAGCCGAGCTGCTGCCCGACGAACGTCGACAGCGGCACGCCCACGACGTTCGCGATCGTCAGGCCCGCCATCATGGTCGCGACGGCGCGGCCGCGGCGGCCGGGGCCGGCGACCGCGGCGCCGACCGCCGCGCCGACGCCGAAGAACGCGCCGTGCGGCAGGCCCGCGAGGAACCGCCCGGCGACGAGGGTCTCGATGCTGCCCGCGGTCGCGGAGAACAGGTTCCCGAGCGTGTAGAACGCCATGAGCGCAAGGAGAAGCGTCTTGCGGGGCAGTCGCGCGGCCGCGACCGTGAGGAGCGGCGCGCCGACGACGACGCCGACCGCGTAGGCCGTGATGGCGTGCCCCGCGGTGGGGATCGAGACGTCGAGGTCGGTCGCGATGTCGGACAGCAGGCCCATCGTCGCGAACTCGGTCGTGCCGATCGTGAACCCGCCCATCGCGAGCGCGAGCAGCGCGGGACCGGCGCCGCGCAGGCGTCCGCCGCGCGCGTCGGGCTCGGCCGGGGCGGCGGGGGTGGTGCTGTCGGTCATCGGTGTCCTCGTGCGTCGGGCCGAGCCCGGGTCGGGTCGGTCGAATCGATTCGAGCGGTGTCGGCGACGTCGGCGACGAGTGTCAGGGCTGGTGGTCAGTCTAGGCGGGGACCGGCTCGCTGCGCACGACCCAGACGTGGTCGGCGGCGCGCAGGCCGAGCTGTGCGGGCGGCGTGGCACGACCGTCCGCGCGTCCCGCCTCCCCCGCGTCCGCACCGGCCGCGTCGGGGCGCGTCCACACGACCGACAGGATCCCGGCGTACTCGCGCCGCTCGCGCACCTCGACGCCCGTGTCCAGGCCCACGCCGATCTCCGCGAGGTAGCGCAGCACGTCCGGGTCCGCGTCGGAGATCCGCACGACCGTGCCGCGGTCACCCACGACGAGGTCGGCGAGCGGGACGGCGGGCGGGCGCACGACGGTCCCGTCCGCGCCGGGGATCGGGTCCCCGTGCGGGTCGCGCGTCGGGTGGCCCAGGCGCGCGTCGATCCGGTCGATGAGCAGGTCGGAGACGGCGTGCTCGAGCACCTCCGCCTCGTCGTGGACCTCGTCCCACCCGTACCCGAGCTCGGAGACGAGGTAGGTCTCCAGGAGGCGGTGCCGACGGACCATCGCGAGCGCGAGGCTGCGGCCGCGCTCCGTGAGCGTGATGGCGCCGTACGGCGCGTGCTCGAGCAGGCCCTGGGCGCTCAGGCGGCGCACGGTCTCCGAGACCGTCGAGGCGCCGACGCCGATCCGCTCGGCGAGGAGCTTGGTCGTCACGCGCTCGTCGGACCACTCCTGCGCTCCCCAGACGACCTTGAGGTAGTCCTGGGCGACGGGGGTCAGGTCGGTCGGGCGGTCCACCCGACCACCCTAGGTCACGGGGCCGCGCGGGCGGCTCAGGGGCTCACGGGGCGGACGAGCTCGAGCCGCACCTCGACCGTGCCGACGTCGTCGACCTGGACGGGCGCGTCGGGCGGCACGGCGATCCCGTAGTCCGAGAAGCGCACGCCGATCGCGCCCGTGGCGAGCACCCCGGAGCCCGACCGCTGCGCCTCGAGCGCGACGGTCACCGACAGGGTCTCGTCGCGGATCGTCAGCGCCCCGGGGGCCTCGAGCCGGACGGGCTCCGTCGTGGAACCGAGCGCGCTCACGTCGAGCGGCGCGGTGAGCGAGAAGAGCGTGGTCGGGTACAGGTCCGTCTCGAGCGCCTGCTGGAGCTGGCGGTCCGCGACCGACGAGCCCGTCCGCAGGGTCGTCGTCGCGACCGTGACCGTCGCCGTCCGGAGCTCGCCGCCCTGGACGCGGAACGACCCCGAGACGTCCGGGGTGACGCCGAGGAGCACCGCCTCGTCCGCGGGCACGTCCAGCACCTCGGCGCGGAACCCGGCCTCGGAGCCCGGTCCGACGACCCACACGCCGTCCACGTCAAACGGGCCGGGCGGCGCGGGCGCGGCGGACGCCGTCTCCTCCCCCGGCGACTGCAGGCCCAGCGGCGGCGGGGTGCGACCCTCCTGCACCTCCGAGTACACGAAGGGCGCGAGGAGCACCACGACGAGCGCGAGGACCACCGACACGACGATCCAGCGCGTGGACCTGCTCATACGCCCATCCTGCCGTCCGGGACGGCGCGCGGCGAGGACCGGCGCGCCGTCTCAGCCCTGCGGAGCACCGCCGGACGGCGCGTCGCCGGGCGTCCCGGCCGGGTCGCCGTCGTCCGTGCCGACCTCGCCGCTCTCGCCCTCGAGCGGCTCGTCGGGCACGGGCACGCCGGACGGGGTCGGCCACGCGATGCGCGGCCAGACCTTCGCCGACTCGTCCGTCCCGACCTGCACGAGCTGCCAGTCGACGATGCGCCGCTGCTGCGGGTCGAAGCGCAGCACGGTCATCTCCGCGGTGCCCTTGAGCGGGCCGATGCGCAGCTGGTCCTTCACGGCGCCGGCCGTGCTGCCGCTGACGTACCGCACGCCGCCGCCGAACCGGACCGGACCGGAGCGGGTGTGCATGTGGCCCGAGACCTGGTTCGGCACGCACGCCGAGTCGAGCGCCTCGTTGCCCATGCGCGGGGTGTGGATGAGCAGGAGGTCGACACCGTCGCCGTCCTCCTGCGCCGCGCACGCGACCTCCGTGAGCCGGGCCGCGTACTCCTCGGGCGTCTCCTCGCGCGGGGGCTGGCTCCCGAGGCCGAGCCGCGTCTCGAGCGGGTCGCGGTCGCCCAGGATCCTGATGCCCTCGACCTCGACGATCTTCCCGTCCAGGACGGTCTGGCCGTTGGCGCGCTCCTGCGCGGAGGTCTCGACGCTGTCGTGGTTGCCGTCGGCCACGACCATCGTCACGCCCTGGGGCACCGCGGACGCGAACGAGTCGACGCAGAACGACTCGACGGCGGTGCCGTTCATCGTCGTGTCGCCCGCGTTGAGGACGACGTTCGCGCCCGAGCGCTCGACGGCCGTCCGGATGAGCGGGGCCATGCCGGTGTTGCAGTGCAGGTCGCTGACCACGAGGAGCGTGACGAGGTCCTCCTCGGCCGCGGGCTCCGGCGTCGGCTCCTCGTCGTCGCCCGAGGTGTCGCCGCTCGCTCCGCCGTCCCGGTCGCCGGCGTCCTCCTCGCCGGTCGCGGCGTCGTCGGTCGCGTCACCCGTCGCGTCCGCGCCGGGCGCACCCTCGTCGGTGGTCTCGTCGCCCGTCGCGCCCTCACCGCCGGTGGTGCCGGTGTCGTCCGCGCCGGCGGGGGGCGCCTCGTCGGCGCCGGTCGCCGTACCGTCGCCGGTCGGCGCGTCGGTCGGGTCGTCGTCGGACGCCGGGACGGCGTCGAGCCGCGGACGCGTGAGGCGCTGGATGTGCTCCCGGCGCTCCCACGCCGCCTCGAGGTTGGCGTTGGCGCGCGCGTAGAAGTCCTCGTTCTCGCGGTAGAGGTCGATGAGCATCGCGCCGTACGTGTCGACGACGCCCGCGAGCCTGCCCGTGATGCGGGCACCCTCGAGCGGGGTCCCGTCGAAGACGACGGACGCGCGCTGGGACGGGCCGCGCGTCGTCCCGGGGTCGCTCGCGGCGAGGGACGCCGCGACGAGCGACACGAGGACGACGCTCGCGGTGATCTCGTACGTGCGCGGCGCGACGCGCTCGCTGAGCTCGCGCCGGCGCGACGCCCCGAGCAGGAGGTAGAGGCCGCCGCCCGCGAGCCCGACGACGACGATCGCGAACCCGGTGCGGCGCAGCGCGTCGGCCACGAGGGCGCGCGTGACGGAGCTGATCGTCTCCTGCGGGCCGCCGAAGAAGCGCAGGTAGTCCTCGAGGTCCTGCGTCAGCCCTTCGAGCGTGTCGGCCTGCCCGACGGCGGTGAGGTCGGCGGGGATCTCCTCGACCGTGACGTCCACGCCGAGGCCGAGCGGGAGCGGGGAACGGATCTGGATCGTGCCGAGCGGGCCCAGGTCGACGGTGACGAGGTCGTTCGTCGTCACCTCGTAGCGCGCCTCGTGCGGGCCGAGGCTGCGCTCGGCCGTCGCCGTCGTGACTCCCCACACGACGCACGGGACGAGTGCGAGGAGGACGGCGAGGGTCCAGCGGACCCAGCGCGGCGGGGTGCGGTGCGGGCGGCTCATCACCGCCCAGCCTCCCGGATCCGGGCCCGCGTCGCCAACTGCGTCCACCGCCCCGCGCCCCGCTCGCACGGGGCGGGGCGCAGCGGGCGGCGGGACGTCAGGACCGCGCGCCGCGCAGCGTGACGAGCGCCACGCCCGCGGCGACGAGCATGAGCACCACGCCGATGAGCGACGTCGTGCCCACGCCGCTGCCGAACGCCGCGTGCGCGGAGTCGAGCAGGGCCTGCGCCGGCCCGGCGGGGAGGGTCGCGGCGACCTGGGTCGCGCCACCGAGCGTCTCGGCCGCCGCGGCGGCGTCGGCCGCGGGCACGCCCGCCGGGACGACGACGTTCGCGTGGTAGGAGGCCGTGAGGATGCTCCCGAGGACGGCGGTCCCGAGCACGGCGCCCACCTCGTACGCGGTCTCCGAGATCGCGGACGCGGCACCCGCCTTCTCGGCCGGGACCGACGACACGATGAGGTCGTTGGAGACCGTCTCGGCCGCGCCGACGCCGAGCGACAGCACGACGAACGCCCCGACGAGCAGGCCGAGCGTGCTCTGCCCCGCGCCCGCGGCGACGACCGCGTACCCGACCGCGGAGAACACCAGTGCGACGGCGACGACGTGCGCGGGCCGCACGCGGCGCACGACCCGCACGACCGCGAGCCCCGCGACGATCATGACGAGCAGGCCGGGCAGCAGCGCGACGCCCGCCTGCATTGGCGTGAGGCCGAGCACGAGCTGCACGTCCTGGGAGACGAAGAACAGGAACCCGACGAGCGAGAACACGGACAGCAGGTTGACGAGCACGGCCCCGCTGAACGCGCCGCGCGTGAAGAGCCGCACGTCGAGCATCGGGTCGGGGCGTCGCAGCTGGCGGCGCACGAACAGCGCCCCCGCGACCAGCCCGACGACGACGCTGCCGACCGCGAGCGTGCTCACTCCGGACTTCGCGAGGGTCTTGATGCCGAGGACGACGGGGGTCATCGTCGCCATGACGAGCGCGATCGACACGACGTCGACGCGCCCCGGCGCGGGGTCGCGCGACTCGGGCACGAAGAACGGCGCGAGCGCGAGCAGGAGCACGAGCACGGGGACGGCGAGGAGGAAGACCGAGCCCCACCAGTAGTGCTCGAGCAGGAACCCGCCGACGATCGGGCCGAGGGCCGACCCGGCCGCGAACCCCGCCGCCCAGATCGCGATGGCGAGGCGGCGCTCCTCGCGGTCGACGAAGACGTTGCGCAGGAGCGAGAGCGTCGACGGCATGAGCATCGCGCCGAAGAGGCCGAGCGCGGCGCGGGACGCGACGAGCGCGCCGGCCGTCGGCGCGTAGGCGGCGACGACCGACACGGCCGCGAACCCCACGGCCCCGACGAGGAGCAGCCGACGGCGGCCCACGCGGTCGGCGAACGAGCCCATGGGCACGAGCAGGCCCGCGAGCACGAGGGGGTAGACGTCGATGATCCACAGGAGCTGCGTCCCGCTCGGGCGCAGGGACTCGGAGATCTGCGGCAGCGCGAAGCTCAGCACGGTGTTGTCGATCGACACGAGCAGCACCGGGAGCATGAGCACGGCGAGCGCGAACCAGCGGCCGGCGGCGCCGCGCACGGGTCCGCGCGTCGTGGACGCGTGTGGTGCGGGCGAGGTCGGGGTGGTCGTCGGGGTCGTCGTCACCGGGGTCGTCACGGCGAGGGTCCTTCCACGTCATTCCTGGCGGTCGGGGCGACGCGGTGGCGTCGAACTTCCAAACCGTCCGGACGGTACAGTAACAACGCCGGGCCGCGTGCTCATCCGCGCAGCGGTGTGACGTCGCGCACCACCCCTTCCCAGGCGGCCGCGCTCCCCCGGGCGGGGACCTCGGGTCGGGGCGCCCGGGTCGGGGCGCCGCGCCCTCCCACTACCCTCGGAACCATGCCGCCGCCCCCCGCAGCTCGCGCCAAGGTCCTGCGCGCGTACGCGTCCCTGCTCGTCGAGCAGGGCGAGCGCGCCGCCACGCTCGAGGCCGTCGCGGAGCGCGCCGGGGTCTCCAAGGGCGGCCTGCTCTACCACTTCGGGTCCAAGGACGCGCTCGCCGACGGGCTCACCGAGCACCTGCGCGAGCTCACCGCCGCCGACGTCGACGCGATGCGCGCCGCGTCCGCGGGTGCCGTCGACTACCTCATCCGCACCTCGACCCTCGTCGACACCG
Organism: Cellulosimicrobium composti; assembly: GCF_010287905.1. NCBI lineage: Bacteria > Bacillati > Actinomycetota > Actinomycetes > Micrococcales > Promicromonosporaceae > Cellulosimicrobium > Cellulosimicrobium composti. Next base: position 38,901 of record NZ_JAAFAN010000020.1, on the reverse strand, counting down.
AGTTTGAGCTCGTCTACCTCGCCGTCTCACGCCTCGCGCAAGGGTCGTACCCGCACGCCCGCGCCGCGCTCGACGGCGCGCACGACGCGTGGACCCGCGCCGTGCTCGACGAGGTCGGCGACCCCGTCGTCGCGCGCGCGATCGTCCTGCTCAGCGACGGGCTCTACGCGCACGCGGCGCTGAGCAGCGACGCGCTCGGCCGTGCCGCGGCGGGCGCCGAGGCCGACGACGCCGCCCCCGCCCCCGGGGACGACCTCGCCTTCCGCGGCCCCAGGCCGGGCGACGACGTCGACGACCTCCTCGCGCTCCTCAACGAGATCGTGGACCTACGGCGCCCGGGTGGAGCGCACGAGGCGCTCGACGACTGAGTCAGCACGCCCGAGAGGCACCCTGCCGCGCGGGCGCACCGTCGCGTCGTCGCGGACTGGCGCCGGGGCCCCTCGAGCGTGGCCGGTCGAGAGCCGACGTCAGGGCGGTGTCAGCCGTCGTACGCCGCGCGCAGCGGCTCCAGGTCGAGCTTGGACTGGGTCATCATCACGTCGACGACGCGCTGCACCTTGGCCTGGTCGGAGTCCTGGAGCATGTCGAGGAACTCGACGGGGACCACCTGCCAGGAGAGCCCGAACCGGTCCTTGAGCCACCCGCACTGCGACTCCTCGCCGCCGTCGGTGAGCGCGGCCCAGTACTCGTCGACCTCCTCCTGCGACTCGCACTCGATGACGAACGACACGGCCTCGGTGAAGGAGAACTGCGGCCCGCCGTTGATGCCGACGAAGCGCTGACCGGCGAGGGTGAACTCCGCGGACAGGACCGACCCGTCGGGCTGGCGGAGCACGTCGCCGGTCTTCGCGTCCGGGAACACGCTCGAGTAGAAGGCGATCGCCTCCTCGAGGTCGTCGTCGAACCACAGGCTGGGCACGATCGCGCGCATCGTCGTCTCCGTCCGTCGCAGGTGTCGCGGAGGCCGGTCGGCCTCCCCTTCCCTCCGACCGTGCGGACCTCGCGAACTCATCGCCCGCGCACGTCGGCCCGGCCGGCCGCGGCGGACGGCGGACGCGCGAGCGCTACGCGGACGCCTTCTTGCGCGTGCTCTTGCTGGTGGTCGACGACGACTTCGACGCCGACTTCGAGCGGCTGCTCTTCGACGCCGACCCGCCCTTGTCGGACGTCGCGCTCTTCGAGCGCGACCCGGACGAGCCCTTGCCCGACGACGAGGACGCCGTGCGCCCGGAGCCGCTCTTCGCGGTCGAACCGCCCGAGGACTTCGACCCACCGGACGACCTCGACCCACCGGACGACCTCGACCCACCGGACGACCTCGACCCGCCCGACGACGAGCCGCCCGACGACTTCGACCCGCCCGAGCGCGCGCTCTTGGAGGACTCGACGGACTTGCGCAGCGCCTCCATGAGGTCGATGACCTCGGCGCCCTCGCCCTCCTCGGGCTGCTCGCCGAACGTCTCGGCGGTGTCGAGCGCGTCGCCCTGCTCGAGCTTGGCGTCGATGAGCTTGCGCAGCTGGACCTGGTAGTCGTCCTCGTACTCGTCGGGCGTGAAGTCCGCCTCGAAGCTCGTCACGAGCTGCGCGGACATGGCGAGCTCCTTGTCCGTGACCTTCGCCTCCTCGTCGAGCGACGGGAACGCGGCCTCGCGCACCTCGTCGGCCCACAGCAGCGTCTGGAGCACGAGCACGTCGTCGCGCACGCGCAGCGCGGCGAGCCGGGTCCGCTGCCGCAGCGCGAACTTCACGATCGCGGTGCGGTCGGTCTCCTCGAGCGTGCGCCGCATGAGCACGTACGCCTTGTTCGACTTCGAGTCCGGCTCCAGGTAGTAGCTGCGGTCGAGCAGGAGCGGGTCGATCTGCTCGCTCGGCACGAACTCGACGACCTCGATCTCGCGGCTGCGCTCGGCCGGCAGCGCGGCGAAGTCCTCGCTCGTGAGCACCACGGTGCGCTCGCCGTCGTCGTACGCCTTGTCGATGTGCTCGTACGGCACGACCTCGCCGTCGATCTCGCACACGCGCCGGTAGCGGATGCGGCCGCCGTCCTTGTCGTGCACCTGGTGCAGCGGCACGTCGTGGTCCTCCGTCGCGGAGTACACCTTGACGGGCACGTTGACGAGGCCGAACGTGATGGCGCCCTTCCAGATGGCCCTCATCCGTCCATGGTGGCGTCCCGTGCGCCGACCCGCGAGCGGATACCGGTCCCGGGCCGAGCCCGCCCCGCCCGCGTGTGGGTGGCGCGCGCGAGGATGGGGGTGTGGCGGGGACGAGGTTCGAGTTCGAGGCGGAGCTGTGGCGGTGGGAGGCGCGCACCGACAGCTGGGTGTTCGCCGCGCTGCCCGAGGACGTGAGCGACGAGATCGCCGACCTCCCGATCCCGACCGCCGGCTTCGGCTCGGTCAAGGTCGAGGTGACGCTCGGCGCGCAACGCTGGTCCACGTCCGTCTTCCCCGACGCGCAGCGCAAGACGTTCGTCGTGCCGATCAAGGCCGCCGTGCGGCGCGCCGAGGGCGTCGACGTGGGCGACCGCGTGCGGATCGGCGTCGAGACGCTCGTCTGAGCACGACGGCGGCCCGCCCCGGCCCGGCCGGCTCGCGTCAGCCGTCGTGCCGGCGTTCGTGGAACGCCTCGTCGGCGACCTGCGCCGTGCGCATGAACGTCGCGATCATCTCGCGCGGCGTCGTCAGCTCGTCCGTGTTCTCGACCGGCTCGGGCACGCCCTCGAGGCCGCGCACCTCGTCGTGGATGCGCTCCATCGTCGTGTCGAGGGTCGCGGCGACGTCGGCCGCGAGCTTGAGGGCGTCGGTGAGGTGCTGCGGCACCTCCCGCTGGTACTTGTAATAAATCTTGTGCTCGAGGCTCGCCCAGAAGTCCATGGCGATCGTGCGGAGCTGGATCTCGACGACGACGTCCTCGACGCGGTCCGAGAGGAACACCGGCACCTGGACGATGAGGTGCAGGCTCTTGTACCCGTTGCTCTTCGGGTGGGCGATGTAGTCCCGCTCCTCCAGCACCGTGAGGTCGCGCTGCCCCACGAGCAGGTCGCGCACGCGGTAGATGTCGGAGACGAACGAGCACGTCACGCGCACGCCCGCGACGTCGAACATGTTCTCCCGCACGCCCTCGGGCGTGAGCGGGATCCCCTTGCGCCGCGCCTTCGCGACGATCGAGTCGAGCGACTTCAGGCGCGAGCCCAGGTGCTCGATGGGGTTGTCGTCGTGGACGTGGCGGAACTCGTCGCGCAGGACGGTGATCTTCGTCATCACCTCGTCGATGCCGAACTTGTAGCACATCATCAGGCGCCGGAACTCGCGCACGCGCGGACCGAGCTCCGCGGGCAGCGGGACGTCGTCGGTCGTCAGGTGCGTCACGGTGGTCCTCTCGGTTCTGGTCGTCCCGGCGGCCGGGACGGGGTCGCTCCCTCCAGTGTCCACGGCCGGGGACGCCCGGAAGTTCCCGGGCACCGGGTGCGACGCCGACGCGCGGCGCCGCCGGGCCCGCGCCACGATGGGCGCATGGCCCCCTCCTCCAGCCGCGGCGAGACGGTGAGCGTCGGCGGCCACCGGCTGCGGCTGACGAACCTCGACAAGGTCCTCTACCCCGCGACGGGCACGACGAAGGCCGACGTCCTGGCCTACCTCGCGGCCGTCGCCGACGTCATGCTCCCCCACTGCGCGAACCGGCCCGCGACGCGCAAGCGCTGGCCCGACGGCGTCGACGGTCAGGTGTTCTTCCAGAAGAACGCCGGGCAGGGCGTGCCGTCCTGGGTCCGCACGCGCCGCATCCAGCACAAGAGCAGCGCGAACGACTACGTGCTCGTCAACGACCTCGCGACCCTCACGTGGCTCGGCCAGACGGCGTCGCTCGAGCTGCACGTGCCGCAGTGGCAGTTCGGGCGCACCGGCGCGCACCTGAACCCGGACCGGCTCGTGCTCGACCTCGACCCCGGCCCGGGGGCCGGGCTGCCCGAGTGCGCGGAGGTCGCGCGGCTCGCGCGCCGCATCCTCCAGGGCATGGGGCTGGAGCCGCTGCCCGTGACGAGCGGGTCCAAGGGCATCCACCTGTACGCCGCCCTGGACGGCAAGCAGGACGCGGCGGCCGTCTCCGCCGTCGCGCACGAGCTCGCGCGCTATTTGGAGTCCGAGCACCCCGACCTCGTCGTGAGCGACATGAAGAAGTCGCTGCGCGGCGGCAAGGTGCTCGTGGACTGGAGCCAGAACAACGGCAACAAGACGACGATCGCGCCCTACTCGCTGCGCGGGCGCGAGCACCCGACCGTCGCGGCGCCCCGCACGTGGGACGAGCTCGACGACCCGGACCTGCGCCACCTCGACGCGGACGAGGTCGTCGAGCGCGTCCGCACGATCGGGGATCCGCTCGCCGCGCTCACCCTCGGCCACCTGTCCGCCCTGGAGCCCACGCCCGAGCGCATGGCGACGTTCGAGCGCAAGGGCGCCGCGGCGTCGGGCGACGACGACCCCGGGGCGGGCGACGACGAGCGGCCCGACCGCCTGCACCGGTACCGCTCCATGCGCGACGCGCAGCGCACGCCCGAGCCCGTGCCGGACGAGGCCCCGCCCCCGAGCGAGGGCAACAGCTTCGTCATCCAGGAGCACCACGCCCGGCGCCTGCACTGGGACTTCCGCCTCGAGCACGACGGCGTCCTCGTGAGCTGGGCGCTCCCGCGCGGCGAGCCGACCGACCCGAAGAAGAACCACCTCGCCGTCCAGACGGAGGACCACCCGCTCGCGTACGGGTCGTTCGAGGGCACGATCCCGAAGGGCGAGTACGGCGCCGGCGAGGTCACCATCTGGGACGCGGGCACGTACGAGCTCGAGAAGTGGCGCGACGGCGAGGAGGTCATCGTCACGCTCCACGGCGAGCAGCACGGCACGCGCCGCCTCGCGCTCATCCACACGGGCGGCCGCGACGGCCGCGACGAGGACAACTGGCTCATCCACCTCATGGCGCCGCGTGGTGAGCCCAAGAAGGCGGGTGGGGCGAGCACCCCACCCGCCACCCGACCCGACCACGAGCAGCGCACGGAGCGCGACGGCGCCTCGGAGCCGCGGCCGGCGCGCACGGACTGGCGGCCGATGCTCGCGTCGCCCGCGTCGGCGGGCGACCTGCACGACGGCGACGCGTGGGCGTTCGAGATGAAGTGGGACGGGTTCCGCGCGCTCGCGCACGTGTCGCAGGGGCGGGTGCGGCTCGTGAGCCGGTCGGGCAAGGACATGACGGTGACGTACCCGGAGCTGCAGGCGCTCGCCGAGCAGGTGCCCGCCGAGGCGCTGCCGGTCGTGCTCGACGGCGAGATCGTGGCGCTCGACGCGCGCGGGCGCCCGAGCTTCCGCCGCCTGCAGCAGCGCGCGAACATCGCCAAGCCCGGCGACGTCGCCGCCGCGCGCCGGCGCGTCACGGTGGACCTCATGGTGTTCGACGTGCTGGAGACGGCGGGGCGCTCGCTCGCGAGGCGGACGTACGACGAGCGCCGCGAGATCCTCGAGGACGTGCTCTCGGGAGCGCGTGCTCCCGTGCACGTGCCGCCCGCGTTCGACGGCGACCTCGACGCGGCGATGGAGACGTCGAGGCGGCTCGGGCTCGAGGGCGTGGTGGCGAAGCGGCGCGACGGCACGTACTCGTCCGGGCGCCGGTCGTCGTCGTGGCTCAAGCTCAAGCACGCGCAGTCGCAGGAGGTCGTGGTCGTGGGGTGGCGCCCGGGCCACGGTGACCGGACGCACCTCGTGGGGTCGCTGCTGCTCGCGGTGCCCGACGACGGTCGGCTCGTGTACGTGGGGCGCGTCGGGTCGGGCTTCACGGACGCCGAGCGGCGCGACCTCGTCACCGAGCTCGGCCGGATCGAGCGCACGACGGCCCCGGCGACGGGCGTCCCGCGCGAGGACGCGCGCGACGCGCGCTGGGTGTCGCCGCGGCGCGTGGCGGAGGTCGTCTACGCGGAGTGGACCGGGCCCGGCGAGGGCGAGGGCGACGACATCCCGTTCGGCAAGCTGCGGCACCCGGTGTGGAAGGGGTGGCGCCGCGACAAGTCGCCGGACGACGTCGTGCTCGAGGCACCGGCATCGTCCTGATGCGCCGCCGGGGCGGCCGTGTGCCCCGGGCGATGAGTTGCGGCGGTCGTGCTCGTCTACCCCGACGACACCACGCACCGGGCACGCGCCCACGACGCCGGAGGACCTCGCATGAGCACCCAGATCTTCGTCAACCTGCCCGTCAAGGACCTCGACGCCTCCAAGGCCTTCTACACGGCGCTCGGGTTCACGGTGAACGACCAGTTCACGGACGAGAACGCGTCGTCGATCGTCATCAGCGACACGATCTACGTCATGCTCCTCACCGAGGGGTTCGCGAAGCAGTTCACCACCAAGGCGATCGCGGACGCGACCACGACGACGGAGGTCGTCAACGCGCTGAGCGTCGACAGCCGCGCGGAGGTCGACCGCCTCGCCGACGCGGCGTTCGCGGCGGGCGCGAGCCCCGTGAAGGAGCCGCAGGAGGAGGGCGGGTTCATGTACTCGCGCAGCTTCGCCGACCTCGACGGCCACCAGTGGGAGGTCCTGCACATGGACCCGAGCGCGTTCGAGGGCTGACCACGCCGGGAATCCGCAGGGCGGCCGCGGGGTTGGCGCCGGTATGCGAGCCATCACGTACTCCCGCTACGGCGGACCCGAGGTCCTCGAGACGACCGACCTGCCCACGCCGAAGGTCGGGCCCGACTCCGTGCTCGTGCGCGTGCGCGCCGCGAGCGTCAACCCGGTGGACTGGAAGGTCCGCGAGGGGTACCTCGACCAGGTCATGGACGTGGCCTTCCCCGTCGTCCCCGGCTGGGACGTCGCGGGCGTCGTCGAGCGCGTGGGCCTGGACACCCCCGAGCTCCGGGTGGGCGACGAGGTGTACGGGTACGTGCGCAAGGACGTCGTCGGCGGAGAGGTGTCGGGCGGGACGTTCGCGGAGCTTGTCGCGGCGCCGGTCCGCACGCTCGCGCGCAAGCCCGCCGCCTGGTCGTTCGAGGAGGCGGCCGCCGTGCCGCTCGCGGGCCTCACGGCGTACCAGACGATCCGGCGCGCGGGTGTCGCCGAGGGGCAGACGGTCCTCGTGCACGCCGCGGCCGGCGGCGTCGGGTCGTTCGCCGTCCAGATCGCGAAGGCGCTCGGCGCGCGCGTGATCGGCACGGCGTCCGAGCGCAACCACGACTTCCTGCGCTCGCTCGGCGCCGAGCCGGTGACCTACGGCGACGGGCTCGCGGACCGGGTCCGGGCGCTCGCGCCGGAGGGCGTCGACGTCGTCCTCGACTACGTGGGCGGCGACGCGCTCGACTCGGTGCCCCAGGTGCTGCGCGACGGTGGCACGGTCGCCTCGATCACGGACGCCCGTGCGCGCGACGAGCTCGGCGGGCACTACGTGTGGGTGCGCCCCGACGCGGACGACCTCGCGGAGCTCGCGCGCCTCGGCGACGAGGGTCTGCTGCGTCCGGAGGTCGCGGAGGTGTTCGACCTCGCCGACGCCGCCGACGCGCACCGCGCGAGCCAGACCGGCCACGTGCGCGGCAAGGTCGTCGTCCGCGTCTGACCCTGGCCGGTCAGGCGTCGGGCAGCTCGCGCAGCGGGGACGTGAGGTCGCCGCCCGCGTCGCCCGTGTTCACGGTCCCGCGCCGCTCGACGAGCACGGCGGACGTCTCCACGGCGGCGCGCGGGCGGTGCTCGACGCCGCGCGGGACCACGACGAGGTCGTGGGGGCCGAGCACGACGGACCGCTCGGCGCCGTCCTCGCGCAGGTCGATCGTCAGCTCGCCCGCGAGCACGAGGAACAGCTCGTCCGTGTCCGGGTGCGTGTGCCAGACGAACTCCCCGAGCACCTTGACCACCTTGACGTCCTCGTCGTTGAGGCTCGTCACGCGGTGCGGCTGCCAGTGCCCGTCGAAGGCGTCGAGGGCGGTGAGGAGGTTGCGCACGTCGCTCATGCGCCCACCCTGCCACGGCGGGCGCGCCCGAGAGCCCGCCCCCGCGCCCGACCTCCTGGCTCGATCCTCCTGGCTCGATCGCGGCGCCGGGCGGTGCGACGCTGGGGCCATGACGAGCACCGGTGCCGCACGCCCGGGGGCCGCGTTCGGCCCCGACGTCTACGCCGCGCGCCGCGAGCGCGCCGCCGCGCACGCGCGCGCGGCCGGGCTCGCGGGCCTGCTCGTCTCCCCCGGCCCCGACCTCGCGTACTTCACGGGGTACGCGCCGCCGGAGACGGAGCGGCTCACGCTGCTCGCGATCCCCGCGGACGGTCCCGGGGCGACCGTCGTCGTCCCGCTGCTCGAGCGCGGGGACCTCGCCGCCGCGCCCGGAGCCGACGGCCTCGACGTCGTGACGTGGCGCGACGGCGACGACGAGCACGACGCCGCGGCGCGCCTCCTGCGTGCGGACGGGTCGTACGCCGTCTCCGACGCGACGTGGGCCCTGCACGTGCTCGGCCTGCAGCGCGCCCTCCCCGGCGCGCGGTTCACCGCGTTCACCGACGCCGTCCCGACGCTCCGGGCCGTCAAGGACGCCCAGGAGGTCGAGCGCCTCGCGGCGGCGGGGGCCGCGGCCGACGCGGCGTTCGCCGACGTCCTCGGTGTCGCGTTCGCGGGCCGGCGCGAGCGGGACGTCGCGGCCGACCTCGACCGGTTCCTGCGCGCGCACGGGCACGAGCAGGTCGACTTCACGCTCGTGTGCTCCGGCCCGAACGGCGCCGACCCGCACCACGACGCGGGAGATCGCGTGATCGAGCCCGGCGACCTGGTGGTGCTCGACTTCGGCGGGCTGCGGGACGGGTACGGGTCGGACACTTCCCGGACGGTGCTCGTCGCGGGCGGCGCGGACGACGCCCGCGCGGCGCAGCAGCGCGAGGTCCACGACGTCGTGCGCCGCGCGCAGCAGGCCGGGGTCGAGGCCGTGCGCCCCGGTGCGACGTGCCAGGACGTCGACCGGGCCGCGCGCGCCGTGATCGTCGAGGCCGGGTACGGCGAGCACTTCGTGCACCGCACCGGGCACGGGATCGGGACCACGACCCACGAGCCGCCGTACATGGTCGAGGGCGAGGACCGCCCGGTCGAGCCCGGCATGTGCTTCTCCGTCGAGCCGGGCGTCTACCTCCCCGGCCGCTTCGGCGTGCGGATCGAGGACATCGTCGTCGCGTTCCCGCCCGACGCGCCCGAGGGCGCGCGCCGCCTCAACACCTCGACGCACCACCTCCTGACGGTCCGGTAGGACGACGGGTCAGGAGCCCTCGGCCCGGGCCTGGGTGGCGCGCACGTGCTCGTTGCGGATGCCGACCCAGCTCAGCACGCCGCCGAGCACGAGGAGCGCGGCCGTGACGACGAGCGAGCGGTGGAAGCCGTCGAGGTCGAGCACGCCGCCGACGATCACCCCGGCGAACGCGATGACGACGAGCCCGGCGACGCGCGACACCGCGTTGTTTACCGCCGAGCCGATGCCGGCGTCGGCCGCGGGGATCGAGCCGAGGATCGCCGACGTCAGCGGCGCGACCGTCATGGCGAGGCCGACGCCGAACAGGACGAGGCCGGGCAGCACCTGGGTGACGTAGACGGCGTCGTCGGTCGTCGTGAGGAGGAGCAGGTAGCCCGCGCCGCCGACGATCGGCCCGAGCGTCATGAACAGCCGCGGCCCGTACCGGCCCGCGAGCGCCCCGAACCGGGTCGAGAGCGCGAGCAGCACGAGCGTCACGGGGAGCTGGGCGAGCCCGGCGGCCGTCGCGCTGTACCCGCCGACCTGCTGGAGGAACAGCGTGACGACGAACCCCCCGAAGTACAGGGCCCCGTAGATCGCGGCGGTGGCGAGGTTGCCCCACGCGAAGTTGCGCACGCGGAACAGGCGCGGCGGGAGCATCGGGTCGGGCGCGCGCCGCTCCCACGCGACGAACGCGACGAGGCACGCCACGCCGACGGCGAACGGCCCCCACACGAGGGGGTTCGCCCAGCCGAAGCGGCCCTGCTCGATGAGCGCGAACACCGTCCCGGCGAGCCCGACGGCGGCGAGCGTCGCACCGGCGACGTCGATGCGACGTCGGCCGCCCGGGGTCTGCGCGGCGCCCGGCTCCTCCGCGGCGGAGCGCGGGACGCCGCGCAGGAGCCACAGCGTGACCGCGACGGGGAGCACGTTGATCCAGAAGACCCAGCGCCACGAGATCGCGTCGATGAGGATCCCGCCGAGCAGCGGCCCGACGATCGACGCGGTGCTGGTCCACGCGGTCCAGGAGCCGATGGCCCGGGACTGCCGCTCGCCGTCGAACGTGGAGATGATCATGGCGAGCGAGCTGGGCACGAGGAGCGCGCCCGCGACGCCCTGCAGCCCGCGTGCGACGACGAGGAACAGCCCGTCGGGCGCGAGGGCGCACGCGACCGACGTGACGGCGAACCCGACGAGGCCGATCGCCATGACGCGGCGCCGGCCGTGGACGTCGGACAGCGACCCGGCGAGGAGGATGAGCGCGCCGAGCGTGATCATGTACGCGTCGACGACCCACTGCTGGAGCGCGAGGCCGGTGACCGCGCCCGTGGTCAGCTCGTCGGAGATCGCGGGCAGCGCGACGTTGACCACCGAGCCGTCCAGGAACGACACGAACGACGCGAGGACCGCGACCACCAGCACCCGCTGCTGCACCGTCACCGACCCACCGTACGACTGGATCCTCATGGCGTACCGACCGGGCACCGGGCGGGGACGTGACGGGCATATCCGCGCCGACGCTCCCTCGACACCATACCTAGAGGTAGGTATGGTGCTCGCATGACGACGACCGACACCCGTGCGCGCCTCGTCGCCGCCGCGCAGGAGCTCTTCTGGGCGCAGGGCGTCGGCGCCACGAGCCCCCGTCAGGTGCTCGCGGCGAGCGGCGTGGGACAGGGCAGCCTCTACCACCACTTCCCCACCAAGCACGACCTCGCGGCCGCCGCCGTGCACGCCACGACGGCGGCCGGGCTCGACGCGGCGCGCCGCGACCTGGACGCCGACGGGACGGCCGTCGAGCGGCTCGTGCGCTACCTCGAGCGGCCGCGGCCCGCGCTCGCGGGGTGCCGGGTGGGCCGCCTCGTGAGCGACCAGGCCGTGATGGACGACGCCACCCTCGCGGCGGAGGTCCGCGACTACTTCCGCGGGCTCGTCGACCTCGCCGCCGCCGTCCTCGTCGAGGACGGGCTCGCCGCCGACGCCGCGCGCGACCGGGCGCACGCCGCCGTCGCGATCGTGCAGGGCGGGTACGTCCTCGCACGCGCCCTCGACGACCCGGACGCGATGGCGGCGGCGGCGCGCGGGTTCGTCGCGCTGCTCGCGCCGGGCCCCACGGCTCCCGGCCCCACGGCTCCCGACCCCGACGCGACCGCCCCGGAGGACTCGTGACCGCCACCCCCGACCACCCGGCCTCCGACCGCCCGACGCTGCGCGAGCGCCTGCGCGCGCTCCCCGTGCTCGGCGACGACCTGCCCGGCCTCGACGTCGACGCCGCGCCCGGAGAGCCGAGCGCGCTCTTCCTCGACTGGCTCGGGCACGCGATCGACGCGGGCCTGCCCGCGCCGCACGCCGCCACGCTGTCGACCGCCGACGCGAGCGGCCGGGTCGACGCCCGGACGCTCCTGCTCAAGGACGTCGACGGCGACGGCTGGGTGTTCGCGACGCGCGCGGACTCGCCCAAGGGCGTGGCGCTCGCGCAGAACCCGAACGCGGCGCTGACGTTCTTCTGGCGCGAGCACGGTCGGCAGGTGCGCGTGCGCGGTCCCGTCGTCCCGCTCGGTCCCGAGACGTCCGCGGACGACTTCCTCGCGCGCTCCGAGGCGAGCCGGGCCACCGCGCTCGCCGGCCCGCAGAGCGCCCCGCTCGCGTCACTCGACGCGTACCGGGAGGCGTGGGACGCGGCGCTCGAGCGCGTGCGGACCGACCCGGGCCGCGTGCTCGACGCGTGGTCGGCCTACGCGCTTGAGCCGACGACCGTCGAGTTCTGGGCGTCCACCGGCGCCGGCCAGACCCGCCTGCGCTACACCGCCGCGCCCGACCTTGCCCCGACCGGATGGACCAAGGAGCTCCTGTGGCCCTGACCGACACCCTCCCGCTCGCCGTGCCCGACGTCGAGGAGGTCCGCCGCGACGCGCGGGCCGCTCTCGACGCCGTGACCGCCGCGGCACGGCGTCTCGACGACCCGACCGCGCCCGGCGGCCTCGCGGGGCCGTCGGCCCTGCCCGGCTGGTCGCGCAGCCACGTGCTCGCGCACGTCACCGCGATCGGCGAGGCGATGGCGCGGCAGGCGGAGGTCGCCGCCCGCGGCGGGCTCGCCGAGGTGTACGACGGCGGCGCCGCGGGCCGCGAGGCCGGGATCCGGGCGGGCGCGCGGCGCTCGGTCGCGGAGCACGTCGCCGCCCTCGAGGCGCTCGCCGGACGGCTCGACGCGGCGTGGCCCGCTGCGGGCTCGCCGGACTGGGCGGCGCGCGTGACCTACCGCGACGGGACGGTCGTCGACGCGCTGGTCGCCTGGTGGCGCGAGGTGCGCGTCCACGCCGTCGACCTCGACGCCGGGATCGGGCTCGCGTCGTGGCCCCCGGCGCTCGGGCACCACCTGCTCGACTTCCTCGGTGTCCGGCTCGCGGACGACGTCACGGTCGAGCTCGCCGGGGAGCCGGACCGGCTCGTCGCCGGCCCGGGCGGGCTCCGCCGGCCGGACGCGCCCGGGGCGGTCGTCGTGCGGGGGGCGCTCGTCGACGTCGCCGCGTGGCTCGCGGGCCGCTCCCCCGGCACGGACCCCGTCGCGCTGCGCGCGGGCGAGCCGGTCGCGCTGCCCCCGATCGGCCCGTGGCCGTCGCCGTACTCCCCGCCCGCGGGCGACGCGCGAGCCTGATCCGGGCGACCGCCGCCCCGGCCGCGACGTCCGTCCTGCGCCTCTCGGGACGTTCGTCCCGCGGAAGTGTGACCCACGCCCGTGACGCACCGCACAGTTAGTGCACTCTTTCACAAGCGTAGAATCGAGGGGTGTCGAGTCGAGCGAGCAACCCCGCAAGCAGCGCAGACCAGATCGACGTAGCCCTCATCGGCGGTGGCATCATGAGCGCCACCCTGGGGGCACTCCTCAAGGTCCTGGAGCCCACCTGGACGGTGCGTATCTACGAGCGCCTGGGCGCCGTGGCGCAGGAGTCGTCGAACCCGTGGAACAACGCCGGGACGGGTCATGCCGCCCTGTGCGAGCTGAACTACACGCCCGAGAAGGCGGACGGCTCGATCGACATCACCAAGGCGGTGAAGATCAACGAGCAGTTCGAGGTCTCGCGCGAGTTCTGGCACCACCTGCTCACGACGGGCGCCCTCCCGCAGCCCGCGAGCTTCATCTCCCGCACGCCGCACATGACGTTCGTGCGCGGCGCGGAGAACGTGGACTACCTGCGCCGCCGCTACGAGACGCTGCGCCAGCACCCGCTGTTCAGCGAGCTCGAGTTCACCGACGACCCGGCGGTCATCGCCCAGTGGGCGCCGCTGCTCGTCGAGGAGCGCGAGGGCGACGAGCCGGTCGCCGCGACGCGTGCGACGAGCGGCACGGACGTCGACTTCGGCGCCCTCACGCAGCAGCTCGTCGACTACCTCGTCGCCCAGGGCACGCAGCTCTACCTGGAGCACGAGGTCAAGAACCTCAGGAAGACGAAGGACGGCCGCTGGCGCCTGACGGTCAAGGACCGCTCGTGGAACGCCCCGAAGCGCCGCTCGACCGTCGAGGCCCGGTTCGTGTTCGTCGGCGCGGGCGGCGGCGCCCTGCCGCTGCTCCAGGCCGCGGGCATCCCCGAGGCGAAGGGCTACGGCGGGTTCCCCATCAGCGGTGAGTTCCTGCGCACCGACAACCCCGAGCTCGTCGCGCAGCACCAGGCGAAGGTCTACGGCAAGGCCGACGTCGGCTCCCCGCCCATGTCCGTGCCGCACCTGGACACGCGCGTCGTCGACGGCAAGACGTACCTCATGTTCGGCCCGTACGCCGGGTTCAGCCCCAAGTACCTCAAGAAGGGCAAGTACCTCGGGCTGTTCACGTCGCTGCGCCTGCACAACCTCGGCTCGATGGTCGGCGCCGGCCTCAAGAACCTCGACCTCACCCAGTACCTCGTGGGCCAGCTCCTGGCGAGCCCGGAGACCAAGTTCACGGCGCTCCAGGGCTTCATGCCGACGGCGCACCCCAAGGACTGGGAGACCATCACCGCGGGCCAGCGCGTCCAGGTGATCAAGAAGGACAAGGACGGCAAGGGCGTCCTCGAGTTCGGCACCGAGGTCATCGCCGCGAGCGACGGGTCGATCGCCGGTCTCCTCGGCGCCTCGCCGGGCGCCTCGACCGCGGTCCCCGCGATGATCGACGTCCTCGAGCGCTGCTTCCCCGCCCGCTTCACCAAGTGGCGCCCCGAGCTCGCGACGATGATCCCGAGCCTCGGCCAGGCGCCGTGGGAGGCCGAGGAGCTCGAGGGCCTCGACCAGCTCACGGGCGGCGCGGACGTCGACGCGGTCGGCTCGCGCGCCTGACCCGCACGGACACCCGTCGACGACGGCCCGGACCTCCCCGAGGTCCGGGCCGTCGTCGCGTCAGCCCGCCGTCCGCTCCCGGCGCGGGCTGACGGGCGCCACCGCGCGGGGCGTCGCGTGCGACCGCGGTACCGGGAGCCGGCCCCGGACGCCGTCGCGCACGGCCGGGTTCGGGACGACCCGGCGCAGCACGAGCTCGGCCGCGACCTCGTGCGGGTCGGCCGGGACGGGCTCCGGTCGGCCGCCGGCCGCGCGCAGGTCCGCGTCCAGTCGCTGCGCGTCGCGGTCCCACGCGGCGCCGTGCACGGACCCGCCGCGCGCCCGGTCCCACCCGTCGGCGCCGGGCCACGCGCCGTCGGACCCCGCCGGGAACCACGGCCGCGTCGGGTCGTCGCGGCGGACCGCGAGCGCCGCGGCCGTCGAGCCGACGACGAGGAGAAGCACCACCACACCCCAGAGAATGTCCATGCCTTCACCCTCGTCGCGGGCTCCCCGCGCGACGAGTGGCAGGACTGACACCTCTCGACAAGATCCCGCCACCGGGCGTACGGTGCCCGCATGGTCCGCTCCGTCGCCGCCGTCGTCACCGACGGCCTGGCCCCGTTCGAGTTCGGCGTCGTGTGCGAGGTGTTCGGCCTCGACCGCAGCGAGGACGGCGTCCCGAGGTTCGACTTCCGCGTGTGCGGCCCGGCCGCCGGGCAGCCCGTGCGCACGTCGGTCGGCGCCCGCGTGGTCCCGGACCACGGGCTCGACGCGACGGACGACGTCGACCTCGTCGTCGTCCCCGCGATCCGCATCGGCTCGGCGTACCCGCCCGAGGTGCTCGACGCGGTGCGGCGCGCGGCCGCGCGCGGCGCGCTCCTGCTCAGCGTGTGCTCGGGCGTGTTCCTCCTCGCGGCGGCGGGCGTCGTCGAGGGGCGCCGCGTCACGACCCACTGGATGCACGCCGACGAGCTCCGGCGCCAGTACCCGAGCCTCGACATCGACCCCGACGTGCTCTTCGTCGACGACGGCAACCTCATCACGAGCGCGGGGACCGCGGCGGGGATCGACGCGTGCCTCCACCTCGTGCGGCGCGAGCTGGGCGCGAAGGTCGCCAACACGATCGCGCGGCGCATGGTCGTGCCGCCGCAGCGCGACGGCGGGCAGCGCCAGTTCATCCAGCGCCCCGTGCCGGAGTGCGAGGAGGACTCGTTCGCCGAGCTGCTCGAGTGGATGACGGAGCACCTCGACGAGCCGCTCACCGTGCGTGACCTCGCGCGCCAGGCCCACACCTCGGAGCGCACGCTCGCGCGCTCGTTCGTGGCCCAGACGGGCACGACGCCGCTCGCGTGGCTCACGTCGCAGCGCGTGGCCCAGGCCCAGTCGCTGCTGGAGGAGACGGCGCTCGACCTGGAGGAGGTCGCGCGCCGGTCCGGCTTCGGCTCCGCCGCGCTCCTGCGGCACCACTTCCGCCGGGCGGTCGGCATCACCCCGACGGAGTACCGCCAGACGTTCCGCTTCGCCGCGTGAGCGCGAGTCTCGGGCGCCGCCCGGGCGCGGCGTCTGCGCGAGGTCTTCACGTCGTCGGCTCGCGGCACAACCTACGGTCCCGTAGGGTGGGGTGATCTGCACCACCGAGCGTCTGCTCATCTCCGCGGCTGGGAAGTCGACACCGACCCCCTGCGAGGATGTTCATGACCTCTGCCGCCGTACGCCCGGGATTCCGGGCCACCCGCCCCCGTACCGACGACCCGGGCGCCGTCACGAGCACCTACAGCGCGCTGTCGCGCACCGTGCGTGACGCCGGGCTGCTCCGCCGCACGCACGGCTACTACTTCTGGATGCTCGGGGCGCTGACGCTCGCGCTCGGGGGTGCCGTCGCGGGCTTCGTCCTCCTCGGGGACTCGTGGTTCCAGCTCCTGGTCGCCGGCGCGCTCGGCCTGATCCTCACGCAGTTCGCGTTCGTCGCGCACGAGGCCTCGCACCGCCAGGTCTTCACGTCCGGCAAGGCCAACGACCGCCTGGGGCGTGTCCTGGCCAACGGCGTCGTGGGCATCAGCCACTCGTGGTGGATGACCAAGCACACACGCCACCACGCGAACCCCAACCGCATCGGCAAGGACCCGGACATCGCGCCGGACACGGTCGTGTTCCTCAGCGAGGACGCCGCGGCGGCGAAGGGCCTGCAGGCTCTCATCAACCGGTACCAGGGATGGCTGTTCTTCCCGCTCCTCACGCTCGAGGGCCTCAACCTGCACGTCACGGCCTTCCGGTCGCTGCTGACCGGCGGGCGCGCCCGCGGCGACGTCCGGATGCGCGTCGGGGAGCTCGTGACGATCACCCTCCGCCTCTCGCTCTACGCGGCCGCGGTCTTCTGGGTCCTCCCCCTCGGCATGGCGTTCGCGTTCCTCGGTGTGCAGCTCGCGGTGTTCGGCGTGTACATGGGTGCGTCGTTCGCGCCCAACCACAAGGGCATGGCGATCATCCCCGAGAACAGCAAGATCGACTTCCTGTCCAAGCAGGTGCTCACCTCGCGCAACATCCGCGGCGGCTGGTGGATGAACATCCTCATGGGCGGCCTCAACTTCCAGATCGAGCACCACCTCTTCCCGAGCATGCCGCGACCGCACCTCGCCCGGGCGCGCGAGATCGTGCGCGAGCACTGCGCGAACCTCGGCCTGCCCTACACGGAGACCTCGCTCGTGCAGTCCTACGGCATCGTCGTGCGGTACCTCAACCGCGTCGGGCTCTCGGCGCGCGACCCGTTCGACTGCCCGATGTTCAAGCAGCTGCGCGGCGTCTGACCGTTCTCGAGGCGACGCACCCGGCCCGGGCAGGGACGCCCGGCGCCGGCCGCCTCACGCGGTCGCCGCGCGGCCGTGCCGCCAGTAGCCGACGAAGTCGACGTTCGCCTTCGGCACGCCCCGGTCGCCGACCAGGTGCCGGCGCACGCCGGTCGCGAGCGACGACTCCCCCACCGCGTACGCGTAGACCGGCCCCGACGGCAGGTCCGCCGACCGCACGGTCTCGAGCGCGAGCCGCCCGGGCACGCGCCCGTGCGGGTCGCCCGACGCGCGGGCCGCGTCGCGCGGGACCCAGCGCAGCTCGACCCCGGCGGGGACGCGGAAGTCCTGGGCGTCCGCGGCCTCGGGGATCTCGACGACGGCGAGGCCGCGCGCGTCGTCGGGCAGGGACTCGCAGATGCCCGCGACCGCGGGCAGGCCGGTCTCGTCGGCGACGACGAGCGTCCAGTCGTGCTCGACGCGCGGGTGGTAGCCCACGCCCTGGTCGAGCAGCCCGACGCGGTCCCCCGGCCGCGCCGAGAGCGCGAACCTCGTCGCGGGGCCCTCGTCGCCGTGGACGACGAAGTCGACGTCGAGCTCGCGCAGGTCGGGCCGCGTCGCCCGCACCGTGTAGCTGCGCACCCACGGCCGGCGCGCCTTGGGCGTCGCGAGGTACTGCACGTACCACATGCCCGACGAGCGCGTCGGCAGGCGCAGCGCGTCCTGGTCGTCGCGCGCGAGGAACAGCCGGAACCACTGGTCGTAGCCCATCGGCGTGAAGAGGTCCATGCCCTCGCCGCCCAGGGTCACGCGGACCACGTTCGGGCTGACCCTCGTGCTCCCGACCACGCCCAGCGTGAGGACGTGCGCGTCGGCGGGCTTGACCATCGTGTAGGGGGACACCCTGCTCCTCGACATGCGGCCCGGCGGACGGGCGGACGGCGGACCGCGGACGCGGACTCCCGCAAAGGTTAGCCTCACCTCAGCGTGCCGTCGATGTGCGGGATCCCACACCTCGGAGGGCCGAGCACCGGACCGGCGCCGCACCGGCGACCTGTCATGCTCGTCGCGTGGAGCTCCCCGTCGTCTGGTCCCTCGTCCTCCTCGTCACCGCCGCGTGGAACCTGCTCGTCTGGCCGCGCTTCCTCCAGCGCGTCGCCCGGGACCCGCGGGCGCGCGACGCCGACGGCCGCGCGACCCGGTTCCTCACCGTCCACGTCGTGCTCGTCGTCGTCTCGCTCGCGCTGGCCGCCGCCGTGGGGGTGCTGGGCGTCCTCACGCTCGTCTGAGCCCCGCGAGCCGCTCGGGGTTGCGGAACAGCAGGACCCGGACGACGCGCTCGCCGTCGTACTCGACGCACGCCGCCATGACCGCCGCGCCGTCGAGCGTCCAGACCCCGCCCAGCGCACCGTTGACGAGCGCGGGCTCGAACGTCATCGCCGTCGTCTCGGGCTTCGCCGCGAGGCCGACGAGCATGCGCGCCACCTTGTCCGCACCCTCGACGGGCCGCAGCGCCGCGCGCGCCTTGCCCCCGCCGTCGCTCACGACGACGACGTCCGGCGCGAGGGACGCCACGAGCGCCTGCGTGTCGCCCGTGGCGCACGCGACCATGAACCGCTCGACGGCGGCACGCTGCGCGTCGTCGGGGGCGGTGAACCGCGGGCGCCGCGCCCGCACGTGCTCACGCGCGCGGTGCGCGGTCTGCCGCACGGCGGCGGCCGACCTGTCGAGCACCGCGGCGATCTCCTCGTACGGGAGGTCGAACACCTCGCGCAGCACGAACACGGGGCGCTCCAGCGGGCTGAGCGTCTCCAGGACGACGAGCAGCGCCATCGACACGTCCTCCGCGCGCTCGACCTGGAGCGCGGCGTCCGGCGTCGTGAGGAGAGGGTCCGGGAGCCACGAGCCCACGTACGTCTCGCGGCGGGACCGCAGCGCGCGCAGCCGGTCGAGCGCGAGGCGGGTCGTCACGCGGACGAGGTAGGCGCGCGGGTCGAGGACGTCGTCGCGCGCGGCGGCGGACCAGCGCAGCCACGCCTCCTGCACGACGTCCTCCGCGTCCGCCGCGGAGCCCGTCATCTCGTACGCGACCGTGAAGAGCAGGCGGCGATGGGCGGCGAAGGCCCCGAGGTGCGTCTCGACGTCGTCCGTCACCCGGCCAGCCTGCCAGCCGTCGCCGCGACGCGCAGGCCGCCCGCGGGCGGGACCGCGCACCGGTCGCTGAAGCCCTGGCTCGACAGCCCCAGGGCGGCGTTGACCCGGCTGCGCAGGTTCTCGAGCGCGACGAGCGCGGTGAGCTCGACGAACGCGGCCTCGCCCAGGTCGTCGAGCAGGGACGCCGCGAGCTCGTCGGTCACGGCCGGCGGCGTCGCCGTCGCCGCCTCCGCGAGCTCCAGCACGCGCCGCTCGACCGGCGTGTACGCGTCGCTGTCGCGCCACGCCGGGACGTCATGGAGCTTGCGGGGGTCGACGTCGCCGTGCTCCGACTCCCAGTAGCCGAAGTCCACGCACCACGTGCAGCCGATCTGCACCGCCGAGGCCATGACGGCGAGCGCCGAGAGGGTCGGGTCGAGGCGGCGCCAGCGTGCGGCCCCCGCCTCGAGCGCGCAGTAGGTCGTCGCGACCCGCGCGTTGTGCCCGACGGCGGCGAGCGGCTCGAGCACGGCACCGTACCGGCGCCGGGACAGGGCGGCGAGGACCCGGTTGAGCAGGGTCCGGGGCGGGTCGAGGGCGATGCGGGCCATGACGGTCTCCTTCCGTGGACCGGCGCGGCGCGCCGGTCGGCGACTGGTCGACCATCCAGACGCGGGCGGGCCGCACCGCGTGACATACGCCGGCGGTGACGTACGTCACCGCCGGTGGCCCGCCCTCGCCCCGCGTCGTCCCGCGGCTACGACGACCCGGACCGCACCGCCGGTACGCGCGAATCACCGTCCGGCACGGAGCCCGGCCCGCCCCGGTCGCGCCGCACGAGGTTCGCGAGCAGGGAGTACCGCGGGACCCACCGCGCGAGCGCGGCCGTGGAGCCCGCGCCGAGGGCCGCCGTCGCCCACACGCCCGCCGCGAGCGACCCGACCCCCGCGCCCGCGGCCAGCACGAGCGGGCCGAGGGCGTCGCCGGTGTCCTGGAAGAGCCGCCACACGCTGAGGAACGTCGGGCGCACGGCGGCCGGCGCGACGTCGGCCCCGAGCGTCATGACGATGCCCGAGCCCATGCCGTTGCCCACGCCCAGGAGCGCCGCGACGACCGTCACCGCACCGACGGTGTGGGCGAACGGGAGCAGCGCGAGCCCGCCCGCCATGGTGAGCATCGACGGGACCGCGACCCACAGGCGCCCGAACCGGTCCATGACCTTGCCCGCGGGGTAGAAGAGGAGCATGTCCAACGCGCCCGAGACGCCGAAGACGAGCGACGTGACCTCGGCGTCCAGGCCGAGGTGCTCGCCCCACAGCGGGATGACGGTCTGCCGCGCCCCGCGCACCGCGGCGACGAGCAGGATCGCGACGCCGAGCGTCGCGAAGAGGCGCCGGTGCTCGCGCGCCACGGCCGCGATGCTCACGCGGGGCGCGCCGGCCCGGCCCGCCCGCTCCCGGTCGGCACCGCCCGGCGCGGGCTCCGGACGCACCACGGCGAGGACCGCCACCGCGGCGAGCGCCGCCCCGGTCCCGAGCCAGAACGCACCCTGCACGTCGCTCGCGGCGATGACCGCGGCCCCGGCGAAGGGGCCGAGGAACAGGCCGACGCGGTGCACGCCCGCGAGCGTCGACAGGACCCGCGCGCGGCGCAGCGGCGGCGTGATCTCCGTGAGGTAAGCCTGGCGCGCGAGGTTGAAGACGGCCGTCGACGCGCCGAGGGCGAGGACGCCCGCGGCGAGGCCGGCCAGCCCGGGCGTGACGGCGATCGTCGTGAACGCGGCGGTCGCGACGCCGCCCGCGAGGAGCATCGCGACGCGGTCGCCGAGCCGCTGGGCGAGCGCGCCCGCGGGCAGGTCGAACAGGATCTTGCCGATCGGGACGAGCGCCGCGACGAGCCCCGCGACGGTGAGGTTCGCGCCGCGCCCGGTCGCGGTGACGGCGACGACGGGGAGCATCGCGCCGACGCCGGTCTCCAGCAGGAGCGTCGGGACGAACGCGCCGAGGACGACGCTGCGCAGGGGGAAGAGCGGGGCGGCGCCGCGGCCGGGCGCGGTCACCGCACCTCCGCCACGACGTCGGTGGGAGCGGGTGCGGCGTCGGGCAGCACGGTGGGCGCGGCGGCCACGGGCTCGACGACGGGCGCGGCCTCGGCGTCGGGCCGCGCGACCTCGACCCCCCGGCAGGCGGGCGCGTCGGCGAGGAGCTCGAGGAGCTGTGGCGCCGCCGAGGCGCCGCTGTCCCAGCGGCCCGTCACCACGGAGACGACCCAGCTCGGCGCGCCGCCCTCGGGCAGCGCGAGCGTGACGAGGCGCTCGGCCTGCGGCTTGGCGGCGACGTGCCGGGGCACGAGCGCGATGCCGAGGCCGCGGTCCACGAGCTCGAGGAGCGTGTGCACGTCGTTGACCGAGCAGCGCACGCGGCGGTGGACGCCGTGCGCGGCGCACGTCGCGTCGTTCACGGGGCGCGCTCCCCACGACGGGTCGAAGTCGACGAACTCCTGGCCCGAGAGGTCGGACCAGTCCACGCGGCCGCGCGCGGCGAGCGGGTGCTCGGGCGCGCACACGAGCACGAGGGGCTCGCTCCCGAGGACGGTCTGCGCGAGCGACCCGAGGTGGTCCGTGGTCGCGACGAACGCGACGTCGAGGTCGCCCTCGCGCACGCGCGCGAGGAGGTCGTGCGAGCCGGCCTGGGCGAACTGGATCTCGACCTGGGGGTAGCGGCGGTGGAAGCGCTCGAGCAGGGCGGTGACGTCGAGGACCCCGAGGCACTGCTCGGACCCGACGCGCAGCGAGCCGGACAGCGCGCGCGTCGCCCGCACGACCGCGTCGCGACCGGCGGCGGCCTGCGCGAGCATGGACCGTGCGTGCGGCAGCAGCGCGAGCCCGGCCTCGGTGGGCTCGACGCGGCGGGTCGTGCGCGTGAAGAGGCTCGCGCCGAGCTCCTCCTCCAGGCTCCGGACCGCGGCGGAGAGCCCGGACTGCGAGACCCCGACGAGCTGCGCGGCGCGCGTGAACTGGCGCTCGTCCGCGAGGGCGACGAGGTACTCCATCTGGCGCAGATCCATTGATCACTCACTCTTCTACGCATGACAACTGCTAGTCGTTGGACTTCTAGGTTATCGGTTCCTACGCTCGACACGGCCGGCCCGCTCGCGGCCGCCGCCGACACCCCCGCCTTTCCCCGACCCGTGAGGGAGCACCATGCAGCAGCGCACGCTCGGAACCCGGACGGTCTCCGCGATCGGCCTCGGCGGCATGCCGATGTCCATCGAGGGCCGCCCGGACGAGGCCCGGTCCGTCGCGACGATCCACGCCGCGCTCGACGCGGGCGTCACGCTCGTCGACACGGCCGACGCCTACCACCTGCACGCGCACGAGGTCGGTCACAACGAGGAGCTCATCGCGCGTGCGCTGCGCTCGTACGGCGGCGACACGAGCGACGTCCTCGTCGCCACGAAGGGTGGCCACCTGCGCCCCGGCGACGGGACCTGGACGCAGAACGGCGACCCTGCCTACCTCAAGCAGGCCGCGAAGGAGTCCGCGCTCCGGCTCGGCGTCGACGCGATCGGCCTCTACCAGTTCCACCGCCCCGACCCCGCGGTCCCCTACGCCGAAGCCATCGGCGCGCTCGTCGAGCTGCTCGACGACGGCGTGATCCAGCAGGCCGGCATCTCCAACGCCGACGTCGCGCAGATCGACCTCGCGAACAAGATCCTCGGCGGCCGGCTCGCGTCGGTCCAGAACCAGTTCTCGCCGCGGTTCCGCTCGAGCCAGGGCGAGCTCGAGCACTGCGCGGCCCTCGGCATCGCGTTCCTGCCGTGGAGCCCGCTCGGCGGGATCGCGAACGCCGCCGAGCTCGGGGCGCGGCACGCCGTCTTCCAGGACGTCGCGGCCGCCCACGGCGTGAGCGTCTACCAGGTGACGCTCGCGTGGGAGCTCGCGCTCGCGCCCGTCGTCGTCCCCATCCCCGGCGCGTCGCGACCCGCGTCGATCCTCGACTCGGTCCGCGCCGCGGACCTGACCCTGACGCCCGAGGAGGTCGCGCGGCTCTCCGCCGCGTGACGCACGCCCTCCGGACCCGCCCCAGCGAAGGAGCTGCACCCATGAAGACCTTCACCCTCCCCGGCACCGACCTCGTCGTCCCGAACGTCGTGCTCGGCCTCATGCGCATCCAGGACAAGACCGACGACGAGGTCCGCACGCTCGTGCGGACCGCCCGCGACGCGGGGATCATGTTCCTCGACCACGCCGACGTCTACGGGTCCGACCTCCACGGCTGCGAGCGCCGCTTCGCCGAGGCGCTCGACCTCTCCCCCGCCGAGCGCGCGGAATGGGTCATCCAGTCCAAGGCCGGCATCGTGCGCGAGGGTCCGTACTTCGACTTCTCCTACGAGCACCTCGTCGCGTCCGTCGAGGGGTCGCTCGAGGCCCTGCGCACCGACTACCTCGACATCCTCCTGCTGCACCGCCCGGACGCCCTCGTCGAGCCGGAAGAGGTCGCGCGCGCGTTCTCCGACCTGCACGCCGCGGGCAAGGTGCGCGCGTTCGGGGTGTCCAACCACACCCCGGGGCAGATCGAGCTCCTGCGCCGGTACATCGACCAGCCGATCGTCGCGAACCAGCTCCAGCTCTCCGTCACGCACGCCCCGCTCGTCGCGCAGGGCGTCGCGGCGAACATGCAGGGTCTCGACCAGTCGGTCAGCCGCGACGGCGGGACGCTCGACTACTGCCGCCTGCACGACATCACGGTCCAGGCGTGGTCGCCGTTCCAGGCCGGGTTCTTCACGGGCGTGTTCCTCGGCTCCGAGAAGTACCCCGAGCTCAACGCCGTGATCGACCGCCTCGCCGCCCGGTACGACGTGCCGCCGATCGCGATCGCGACGGCGTGGATCACGCGCCACCCGGCGCAGATGCAGGTCGTCCTCGGCACGACGAACCCCGAGCGCGTCGCGGGCGCGGCCCTCGGCTCGGACGTGCCGCTCACGCGCGCCGAGTGGTACGAGCTGTTCCGCGCCGCGGGGTACACCGTCCCGTGACGGGAGGGCCCGGCCGCCCGTGTCCCAGGTCACGCGCGGGCCGGCCGGGCGGCCCCGCCCGGCGGTCTAGGCTCGTTCCGTGGCAACCTTCTCGGCAGTGACCCGGCAGCACATCCTCCAGGCGATCGCGGACTGGGACGACCGCGGCCGGGACGCGTTCCTCGGGGTCTACGGGTTCGCCCCGAGCCCCGGCACCCCGCTCCTCCACGAGGACCGCGCGTACGACGCCCAGGCGATCCTCGGCGTCGCGCACCGGTACGCGACCGGACGCGTCGCGACCGCCGAGGAGTTCCGCAACAGCCCGGTCAGCGTCGCGGACCTGCTGCGCAAGCGCGGGTTCGACGTCCCGGGCGCCGCGCCCGCAGCGCCCGCTCCCGCGCGTCGCACGGCCGCACGGTCCACCTCGCCCGCGCGGGCACCGCGACGCACGACGACGGCACGCGCCGCCGAGCCCGAGAAGGCCCCGGCCGTGTGCCCGACGTGCTTCACGGTGCTGCCGGCCACGGGCATCTGCGACGACTGCGGCTGACCACCGCCCGCACCGAACGACACGGGGCGCCGTCCTGACCGGACGGCGCCCCGTGTCGTCGTGCTGGCGGGTCCGGGTCAGTTGACCTCGGACGGGTGCGCGCTCACGCGGCCCGAGCCGTCGCCCGGGTCGAGCGCGTCGATCGCCGCGACCTCGTCCGCCGTGAGCTCGAAGCCGAAGACGTCGAAGTTCTCCGCCATGCGCTCCTTGCGCGACGACTTCGGGAAGACGATGAAGCCCCGCTGCAGGTGCCAGCGCAGGACCACCTGGGCGGGGGTCACGCCGTGCGCGGCCGCGGCGTCGGCCACGGGCTGCCTCTCGAAGAGCGGGTACTTGCCCTGGCCGAGCGGACCCCACGACTCGATCCGCGTGCCGTTCGCCTCGGCCCACGCGAGGACGTCGCGCTGCTGGTACGCCGGGTGCAGCTCGATCTGGTCGACGGCCGGCACGACGCCCGTCGCGGCGACGATCCGGTCGAGGTGCTCGGGCAGGTGGTTCGAGACGCCGATCGAGCGCGCGAGACCCGCGTCGCGGATCTCGACGAGCTTCTCCCACGCGTTCGTGTACTGGTCCTGCGCGGGGGCGGGCCAGTGCGTGAGGTACAGGTCGACGTGGTCGAGGCCGAGCTTGTCGAGGCTCTCCCGGATCGCGTCGTGCGGCTGCTCGCCGGACTGGCGGTCGTTCCAGAGCTTGGTCGTGACGAACAGCTCGTCGCGCGGGATCCCGCTCTTCGCGATCGCGGCGCCCACGCCCTCCTCGTTGCGGTAGATCGCCGCGGTGTCGATGTGGCGGTAGCCGACCTCGAGGGCCGCGCTCACCGCCTTCTCGGCCTCGTCCGGCGGCACGAGGAAGACGCCGAAGCCGAGCTGAGGGATGGTGTGACCGGAGTTCAGGGTCACGGTCGGAACAGAGGGAACCGTCATACGGACCAGCGTAGGAAGCGCCCGTCCGCCCGTCCAACGACTGCGGGGCATGCGACCCATCGCTCCTGCTCATGAGTCCGCCCGGTAGGCGTCGGTGCCGAACGCGCGGAATGTCCGACTGGACTTCCCAGATCACGGTTTGGTTACACTGGCGCGGTCCTGCCCACGAAGAACCGGAGCGCTCATGTCTCGAGGCCGCCACAGCGCAGCCCCCGCCTCACCCGCGCGCTCCTTCCGGCTCCCGTCCTTGCCCACGCTGCCGGTCCGGTCGCTCAAGCTGCCCGCGCTGGCCCTCGTGACCCTGCTCGGCTCCGGCGTCGTCGGCACGGGCCCCCAGGCCGCCGAGGGCAACCCGGACGTCGCGCCGCTCAGCGTCGAGCCGACCGCCGAGCGCGCGCCGGCCGCCGCGAGCCGCTCGTCCGAGCGCACGGCACCGCCCCCCACCGCCAAGGAGGCCCCGGTCGTCGAGACGGCGGCGAAGATCATCGTCGTCCCCGCGGCCGAGGTCGCCCCGCCGCCCGAGCCGGAGCCCGTCGTCACCGGCCAGCTGTGGACCACCGACGCGGTGAACGTGCGGACCGGACCGTCGGCCGACGCCGAGCGCGTCGCGACCGCCGAGTTCGCCCAGGCCGTCGACGTCACCGGCACCACCGAGGGCGACTGGAGCCAGGTCGTCTGGGACGGCTCGGCCGCGTGGATCAAGACGAGCTTCCTGTCGTCCTCCCAGCCCGAGGCACGCACCGCCACGACCACGACGAGCGCGGGCGGCACGTCCGACGCCGCGTGCTCGGTGAGCAGCGGCATCGAGTCCTCGCTCCAGGCGAACGCACGGGCCGTCTACCGCTCCGTGTGCGCCCACTTCCCGCAGGTGACGTCCTACGGCGGCATCCGCCCGGGCGACAGCGGCGACCACGGCACCGGCCGCGCCCTCGACATCATGATCAGCGGTGACACCGGCTGGCAGATCGCGCGCTACCTCCAGGCCAACGCCGGCGCGCTCGGTATCACGTACCTCATCTACCAGCAGCAGATCTGGATGGCCGGCGACCCCGCGAGCGCGTGGTCCGGCATGGAGGACCGCGGCGGCACGACCGCGAACCACTTCGACCACGTGCACGTCAGCACGTCCTGACCCCCGCCCGAGGGCCCCTCCCCCGCCACCACCCTTGACGGCGCCCGGCGGCGATCGAACCATGGGGCCATGGTGACGACGACCGCGATCGGGTACGAGAGGAACCTGCCCTCCGACGCTGCGGACGCCCTCGTCGTGCGGGAGGTCGAGGTCCCCGCCCTCGGGCCGCACGACCTGCTCGTGGAGGTCGAGGCGGTGTCCGTGAACCCCGTGGACGTGAAGCTGCGCGCCGGCGCGCCGTCCGACGGGTTCCGCGTCCTCGGCTTCGACGCCGCGGGCGTGGTGCGCGACGTCGGGGACGCGGTGACGCTGTTCTCCCCGGGCGACGAGGTGTTCTACGCCGGGAGCGTCGACCGGCCCGGCACGAACCAGCGCCTCCACGTCGTGGACGAGCGCGTCACCGGGCGCAAGCCGGCGACGCTCTCCTTCGCGGACGCGGCGAGCCTGCCCCTGACGGCGATCACCGCGTGGGAGGCCCTGTTCGACCGGCTCGGCCTCACCGACGCCTCGACCGGGACCCTGCTGGTCGTCGGCGCGACCGGCGGTGTCGGGTCGATCATGCTGCAGCTGGCCGAGGCGCTCCTGCCGGGCGTCACGGTCGTCGCGACCGCCTCCGACGACGACCGCGCGGCCTGGGTGCGCGGCTTCGGCGCGGAGCACGTCGTCGACCATCGGGGCGACCTGGCCGCCCAGGTGCTCGGGATCGCGCCGGACGGCGTGGACTGGGTGTTCACCGCGCACTCGGAGGGACAGGTCGAGACGTACGCGACGATCGTGCGCCCCTTCGGCCACGTCGTCGCGATCGACGACGGACCGCGCGACGTGTTCCCGTTGAAGGACAGGAGCATCGCCTGGCACTGGGAGCTCATGTTCACGCGACCCGTCCAGCGGACCCCCGACATGATCGAGCAGCACCGCCTCCTGGACCGGGTGGCCGACCTCGTCGACGAGGGCCGTGTCCGCGCGACGACGACCAGGACCCTCGCCCCGATCGGTCCCGAGACGCTGCGCGAGGCGCACGCGCTCGTCGAGAACGGGCGCACGACGGGCAAGGTCGTCGTGCACGGCTGGCGGTAGCCGCCTCACCACCGGCCCGCACGGGTCCCCGGCCGACGCCGGGATCGCGGTGATCGCGGTATCGACCGCACACGACGAAGGCCGCCTCCTCGACGAGGAGACGGCCTTCGGTCTCGGTGGAGCTGAGGGGACTCGAACCCCTGACCCCCTGCATGCCATGCAGGTGCGCTACCAGCTGCGCCACAGCCCCGTGGATCCGTGAAGATCCAGGTCATGCACTCCTCCGGCCGGTTTCCCGTCCTGCGGAGCGTCGCTAGTCTACGCAGAAACCGGCTCCAGATTCCAATCCGGTCCGGCGTTCCACTCGTCGAGCGGGAACCCGGCCCCGACGTTGTGCGCCACGAGGCGCCACGCGGGCCGTGCGGTGGGTGCGGAACGGTGCAGGTGGGACCAGTGCACGTTGTGCAGCCCGGAGATCCCGCGCCACCCCTCGGCGTCGAGCCCGAGCAGCGCGGTGACGGCGAGCGTGATCGCGGCGCCGTGGGACACGACCACGAGGGTGTCGTCCTGCTCCAGCGACTCGACGTGCTCGGTGACGGCCTCGACGAGCCGCGCCGCGACGTCGGCCTTGCTCTCCGCGCCCGCGCGCGCGGGCTCCTCGCCCCGACGCCACGCGGCGTACTCCTCGGGCCAGCGCTCGGCGATCTCCGGCCCGGTGAGGCCCTCCCACTCCCCGAAGCCGCGCTCGCGCAGCCGGGGGTCGAGCAGGACGTCCGTGCCGATCGCGCCCGCGTACGCGCGCGCGGTGTCCGCGGCGCGCACGAGGTCGGACGCGACGACGCGCGTCGCGCGGTGGGCGCTCGCGAGCGCCTTCGCGCCCTGCTCGGCCTGCCACTGCCCCACCGCGTCGAGCGGGATGTCCACCTGGCCCTGCAGGCGCATCGTGGCGTTGTAGGCCGTGCGGCCGTGGCGCAGGAGGACGAGCGTGCCGGCGCTCACGCCAGGGGCTCCCCCGACAGGCGGATGGCGCCGTCACCCCGGGTCGTGTCGTCCGCGTCGTCGGCGGACCCGTCGCCCCCGCGCGCGTCCTCGGGCAGCGCGACGACCGGGCAGTCCTTCCAGA
Source organism: Cellulosimicrobium composti (assembly GCF_010287905.1). NCBI lineage: Bacteria > Bacillati > Actinomycetota > Actinomycetes > Micrococcales > Promicromonosporaceae > Cellulosimicrobium > Cellulosimicrobium composti. The sequence goes on along the minus strand of NZ_JAAFAN010000020.1, from coordinate 9,702 downwards.
GGCGCTCGAGCGCGTAGTAGACGCGGTCCTCGGCGTGCTGGACGTGCACGACGACGTCGCCGAAGTCCAGGAGGACCCAGCGGGCCTCCTGCTTGCCCTCGCGGCGGATCGGCTTGGCGCCCGCCTTGAACATCGCCTCCTCGACCGCGTCGACGATCGCCGAGACCTGGCGCTCGCTCGACCCGGACGCGATGAGGAACACGTCCGTGAGGACGAGCTGCTCGCTCACGTCGAGCGCGATGATCTCCTCGGCCTTGCGGTCGGACGCCGCCCGGGCCGCGACGACGGCGAGCTCCACGGCTCGTTCGGTGGCAGTCACGTGTCTCCTTCTGATGGCCGCTCAGCGGCCGGGGTCGGGTGTGGCGTGGTCGTCCCACGTGCCGACGACGCTCGCCGAGGCGCTCGCGTCCTCCGTCGCCAGGCCGGGGTCGTCGCGCGAGACGAGCGTCCAGACGAGCAGGCCGAGGACGAACGCCACGGCGACGAGGATGAGGTAGTGCAGCCACGTGTACGACGGGCCGCGGGGGTCGTCGTCGAGGTCCTCCTCGGGCTCCTCGACCTCCTCGGCGCGCGAGCGGACGCGCGGGAAGAGGTCGTCCGAGGGCGCCGTGGCCGGGGCGGCCTCGCGGACGCCGCCGAACGGCGACGCGGCCTCGCGGCTCGCGCTCGCCGGCTCGGGCGCGGAGCCCGACGTGATCGCGGACCACGGGAGCGCCGCACCCGGGGCCTCGGCAGGGGCCGGGGCGGTCGGGGCGGAGGTCGGCGTGGAGGGGACGCGCTCGGGCGCGGCGGGCGCCCGGGTGGCCCCCCACGGCGACGGGGCGGGCGACGGGGCGGGGGTCGCCGGGGGCGGGGTGGGCGCCGCGGTCGGCGCGGAGAAGGCGGAGAGCCGCTGCGGCTGGGCGGCGGGGGCGGGCGCGGAGTCGGGCGCGCCCACGCGACCGACGGGGACGGACTGGCCGAACCCTCCCACGGGGGTCGCCGGCGCCGGGGGCCGCACCGGCCCGGCCGACCCGGGCACCGCGGGCCGCGGCGGCGCGGCGGGCGGGCGCGAGCTCGTGCGGGTCGGCACGACGGGCGTCGGGGACGGCGGGCGGATCGCGACCCGCTCGGCGGTCTCCTGCACGGGCGTGAGCCGCCCCGTCTCGTCCAGGCCCCGCATGCCGCCCGAGGCGGCCGGGGGGCGCACGACGGACGGCTGCGACGGGTGGTCGGTGGGCCCGGTCGTCTCGCGCAGCGCACGGCGCGACGGGGGCGGGGTCGCCGGGGCGGCGGGCCGCGGTGCGGCAGGCGGCTGCCACCCGCCGGCCGCGGGTGCCGGAGAGCCGGTCTGCGCCGCGCGCTCGGCGGCGGCGGCGGCCTCGCGCTCCCGGATCTCGCGCCGCGTGAGCGGGCGTACGGGCTGCATGTTGCTGCCGTTGTCACTCATCGTGCTGTCCTCGATACAAACCGTGCTTGGCGATGTACTGGACCACGCCGTCCGGAACCAGGTACCACACCGGCTGGCCCGCCTCCGCACGTCGACGGACGTCCGTCGACGAGATGGCGAGGGCCGGGACCTCGAGCGTGGTGACCACGCCCGGCGGCAGACCTTCGACGCTCAGGTGGTGACCCGGGCGGGAGACAGCCACGAAGTGTGCCATCTTCCACAGCTCGTCGGCATCCTTCCAGGTCAGGATCTGCTCGACGGCGTCCGCACCCGTGATGAAGAACAGCTCGGCGTCCGGTCGCGCGGCCCGCAGGTCCCGCAGCGTGTCGACCGTGTACGTCAGGCCGGGCCGGTCCACGTCCACGCGGCTCACCGTGAACCGCGGGTTGGACGCGGTCGCGATGACGGTCATGAGGTACCGGTGCTCGGCCGGGCTGACGGTCTGGTGCTGCTTGAACGACGGCTTCCCGGTCGGCACGAACACGACCTCGTCGAGGTCGAACCGTGCCGCGGCCTCGCTCGCCGCGACGAGGTGGCCGTGGTGGATGGGGTCGAACGTGCCACCCATCACCCCCAGGCGGGGTCGGCGCGGGCTCATCGAGGCGTCATCGGTCGCGGCGCGGGCGTCGTGCGCTGCCGGTCAGTGGCGGGTGCCGACGCTGCGGAACGCGTACGTCACGAGCAGCAGGGCCACGAGCCCGCCGAACCCGATCAGCCCGTACGCGAGCGGCGGGATGGGCAGGTGCGACGCGGCCTCGGCGCCTTCCTCGGCGGCCAGCACGACGGCAGAGATCACGACGTCCTCCTCGAAGGTCGTCCCCGTGACCTGCGGGCGGTGCCGCGGGACCGGGGTGGTGCGGTGGAGCGGTACACCCGCCGGGACCGGCCCGGCGGCGGACCGGACGGGCGCCGGTCGCCGACCAGTCTCTCACGACCGCCCGGCGACCCGGTCCGGCGGGTAGCAGGAACTACCCGGCGAACCGTGCGTCACGGACGAACGTGACCGTCGCCGTGCACGACCCATTTCGTCGTCGTCAGCTCGGCCAGGCCCATGGGGCCGCGCGCGTGGAGCTTCTGCGTCGAGATGCCGATCTCCGCGCCGAGGCCGAACTGGCCGCCGTCGGTGAAGCGCGTGGACGCGTTGACCATGATCGCCGCGGAGTCGAGCTCCGCGACGAAGCGCTCCGACGCGGCGAGGTCGCGCGTGACGATCGCCTCGGTGTGGCCCGACGTCCACGTGCGCACGTGCTCGATCGCGGCGTCGAGGTCGTCGACGACGCGCACCGCGATCTCGGGCGCGAGGTACTCGGTCGCCCAGTCCTCGTCGGTGGCCGGGAGCACGTCCGTGCCCTCGGGCGCGAGCCCGGCGGTGCGGTCGTCGCCGTGCACGACGACGCCCGCGTCCGTGAGCGCGGCGAGCGCGGCGGGGAGGAAGTCCGGGGCGGCGTCGGCGTGCACGAGCAGCGTCTCCGCGGCGTTGCACACCCCGACGCGCTGCGTCTTGGCGTTGAGCAGGATCTCGAGCGCCATCGCGCGGTCCGCGCTCGCGTCGACGTACACGTGCACGTTGCCCACGCCCGTCTCGATGACGGGGACGGTCGACTCGCGCACGACGGTGCGGATGAGGTCCGCTCCCCCGCGCGGGACGAGCACGTCGACCAGGCCGCGCGCGTGCATGAGCGCGACGGCGCCGGGGCGCCCGTACCGGTCGATCGACTGCACGAGGTCGCCGGGCAGGCCCTGCGCCTCGAGCGCGCGGGCGAGCACGCCCACGACGACCTCGTTCGAGCTCGCCGCGGCGGACCCGCCGCGCAGGATGACCGCGTTGCCGCTCTTGAGGGCGAGGCCCGCGGCGTCGACCGTGACGTTGGGCCGCGCCTCGTAGATCATGCCGACGACGCCCATCGGCACGCGCAGCTGGCGCAGGCGCAGCCCGTTGGGGAGCGTCGAGCCGCGCACGACCTCGCCCACCGGGTCGGGCAGGCCCGCGAGCGCGCGCAGCGCGTCGGCGATCGCGGCGATGCGGTCGGCGTCGAGCGCGAGCCGGTCGAGCAGGCCCTCGCTCATGCCGTTCGCGCGCTCGCGCTCGAGGTCCACCGCGTTCGCGGCGACGATCTCGTCGGTCGCCGCGACGAGCGCGTCGGCCAGGGCGTGCAGGGCGGCGTCCTTGGTCGCGCGCGTCGCGGTCGCGAGCGCGCGGGAGGCGACCTTGGCGCGGCGCGCGACGTCCTCGACGGCCGTCGCGACGCTCGTCGCGTCGTCGGCAGGACCGGTGGTCTCGGGCTGGGCTTCGCCCGCGACGACGGGCGCGTCCTCGGTGGTGGTCATGGTCCGAGCCTACGTCGGACGCCGCGCCACCGGGAGCGTCGTCCGCCCGCCGGTCAGCGGGTGCGCCGACGCACGAGCACGAGGTCGTCGCGGTGCACGACCTCGCGGTCGTAGCCCTCGCCGAGCTCGCGGCGCAGGTCCTTCGTGGACCGGCCCAGGAGCCCCGGGATGTCGCGCGACTCGAACGCCACGAGCCCGCGGGCCACGACGCGGCCGTCGGGCGCGACGAGCTCGACCGGGTCGCCCGCGTCGAAGTCGCCCTCGACGGCGGTGACGCCGGCCGGCAGGAGCGACGCGCGCCCGCCCTGCACGGCCTTCACCGCGCCGTCGTCCAGGACGAGCCGCCCGCGGGTGCGTGCCGCGTGCGCGAGCCAGAGCCGGCGGCGCGTGGTGCGCTTCCCGGTCGCGGCGAACCACGTGCCCACGGGCTCGCCCGCGAGCGCCGCCGCGGCGTTCTCCGCCTTGGTGAGCACGACGGGGATGCCGGTGCCCGTCGCGATGGAGACCGACTCGAGCTTGGTGAGCATGCCGCCCGTCCCGACGGCGCTCCCCCGCCCCGTCACCTCGATCCCCGCGATGTCGGCCGCCGAGCGCACCTCGGGGATCCGCCGCGTCCCGGGGCGCGACGGCGGCCCGTCGTAGAGGCCGTCGACGTCCGTGAGCAGGACCATCGCGTCGGCGCGCACGAGGTGGGAGACGAGCGCGGCGAGGCGGTCGTTGTCGCCGAAGCGGATCTCGTCGGTCGCGACGGCGTCGTTCTCGTTGACGACCGGCACGACGCCGAGACCCAGGAGGCGCTCCAGGGAGCGCTGGGCGTTGCGGTAGTGGCCGCGGCGGACCGTGTCCTCGGCGGTGAGCAGCACCTGGCCGACCCGCAGGCCGTGGCCCGCGAACGCCTCGGCGTACCGGGCGACGAGCAGGCCCTGGCCCACCGAGGCCGTCGCCTGCGCGGTCGCGAGGTCGCGCGGTCGGCTCGTGAGGCCGAGCGGCCCGATGCCCGCGGCGATCGCGCCGGACGTGACGAGCACGACCTGCCCGCCGTCCTCGCGTCGCGCCGCGAGGACGTCGACGAGCGCCCGCAGGGCCGCGAGGTCGAGGTGGCCGTCGGCGCCGGTGAGCGACGACGAGCCGATCTTCACCACGACGCGGCGGGCGGCGGCGATCTCGGAGCGGGAGGACAGGGCGTTCACGCGTCCCATCATCGCCGCCGGACCCCGACCGGCGCGCAGGATTTCACGGAGCAGGACGCCACGGGTCGCGCCGGGCGCGGTCAGTCGGCGTCCGGGTCCGTCCAGGTGCCTGCCTCGCGCTCGGTCCACAGCTCGCGGCGGGCCTCGGCCTTGGCGTCCATGCGCTCGTGGTGCTCGCGGCGCTTCTCCGACCGCGTGGGGCGCAGGCGCTCGTCGAGGCGGTTGTCGGAGCCGCGCGGCCCGCCGAGCAGCTCGGAGCCCGTCATGAGCGTGGGCTCCCAGTCGAACACGACGGCGTTGACGTCGCTGCCGATCCGGACCTCGTCGCCCGCGACGGCGCCCGCCTCGAAGAGCTTCTCCTCGACGCCCAGGCGCGCGAGACGGTCGGCGAGGTAGCCGACGGCCTCGTCGTTCGCGAAGTCGGTCTGGCGCACCCAGCGCTCGGGCTTGGCGCCGCGGACCTCGAACCAGTAGTCCGTGGCCCCGCCCTTGCGCGTCACCGTGAAGCCAGCCTCGTCGACGGCGCGCGGGCGCAGCACGACGCGCGTCGGCTCGGGCGCGGGCGCCTCGGCGCGCGCCTTCTCGACGAGCTCGGCGAGCGCGTAGGTGAGGGGGCGCAGCCCTTCGTGGCTCGCGGTCGACACCTCGAACACGCGCAGGCCGCGCGCCTCGAGGTCGGGCTTGACGAGATCGGCGAGCTCGCGCGCCTCGGGCACGTCGATCTTGTTGAGCACGACGAGCCGGGGGCGCTCCGTGAGCGGCACGCGACCGCCCTCGATGTCGAGGTCCTGCGCGTACGCCGCGAGCTCGGCCTCGATGACGTCGAGGTCGCTGATCGGGTCGCGACCCGGCTCGAGGGTCGCGCAGTCGAGGACGTGCACGATCACGGCCGTGCGCTCGATGTGGCGCAGGAACTCCAGGCCGAGGCCCTTGCCCTCGCTCGCGCCCGGGATGAGCCCCGGCACGTCCGCGACGGTGAACCGCGCCGAGCCGGCCTGGACCACGCCGAGGTTCGGCACGAGCGTCGTGAACGGGTAGTCGGCGATCTTGGGCCGCGCGGCCGAGACCGCGGCGACGAGCGAGGACTTGCCCGCGCTCGGGTACCCGACGAGCGCGACGTCCGCGATGGTCTTGAGCTCGAGGACGACGTCGCGCTCCTCGCCGGGCTCGCCGAGCAGCGCGAAGCCGGGCGCCTTGCGTCGGGGCGACGCGAGCGCGGCGTTGCCGAGACCGCCGCGACCGCCCTCGGCGACGACGTACTCCGCCCCCGCGCCGACGAGGTCCGCGAGGACCGTGCCGTCGGGCGTCTTGACGACCGTGCCGTCCGGCACGCGCAGGACGAGGTCCTCGCCGTTCGCGCCGTCGCGGTCGTCGCCCATGCCCTGGGTGCCCGACGTCGCGTGCCGGTGCGGCGAGTGGTGGTACTCGAGCAGCGTCGTCGTCTGCGGGTCGACCACGAGCCGGACCGTGCCGCCGTCACCGCCGTTGCCGCCGTCGGGGCCGGCGAGCGGCTTGAACTTCTCGCGGCGGACCGAGGCGCACCCGTTCCCGCCGTTGCCGCCGGAGACGTGCAGGACGACACGGTCGACGAAGCTGGCCATGGGTGGATCCTCTCAGAGGTGGGTCGTGCGGTGCCGCGGGGCGCGGCGGTCCCGGGCCGGGGCGCGGCCGGGGGGAGATACGGCAGGAGGGGCGCACCGCGTCGGTGCGCCCCTCCTGCTCGAAGACTGCCGGTTGTGGCTCAGGCCTCGACGGTGACGATGTCGACGACCTTGCGGCCACGGCGCGTGCCGAACTGCACCGCGCCGGCGGCGAGGGCGAACAGCGTGTCGTCCTTGCCGCGGCCGACGTTCTCACCGGGGTGGAAGTGCGTGCCGCGCTGGCGGACGATGATCTCGCCCGACTTGACGACCTGCCCGCCGAAGCGCTTCACGCCGAGGCGCTGGGCGTTCGAGTCGCGACCGTTGCGCGAGGAGCTCGCGCCCTTCTTGTGTGCCATGACGAACCTGCTTTCGTGCTGGTTGCTGAGGGAGGGTGCCGGTCGGCGCGGGGCGGCCCGTGGCCGCTACCTCGCGCCGGGCGAGATCACTTGATGCCGGTGACCTTGAGGCGGGTCAGCTGCTGACGGTGACCCTGGCGACGGCGGTAACCGGTCTTGTTCTTGTACCGCAGGATCGTGATCTTCGGACCCTTCTCGTCCCGCACGACCTCGGCGGTGACCTTGACCTTCGCGAGCTTCGCGGCGTCCGTGGTCACCTTCTCCCCGTCCACCAGCAGGAGAGCGGGCAGCTCGACGGAATCACCGACGCCGGCGGACAGCCTGTCCACCACGACGATGTCGCCGACGGAAACCTTCTCCTGACGGCCACCGGCCTTGACGATCGCGTACACCACGTTGCTGCTCATCTCTCCTAGTCTTGGCGTGCTCGTCACGGCGAGTTCGTCTTGGAGACTCCGACCACGCCGCGGCGTGCGAGTGCGAGTCGTCCGTGGGCACACGGGACCGGCGCGCCTGGGCGCGCCGACGTTCAAGACTACGGAAATGCGGCGGGCAGGTCAAACCGCGCGGGCGGTCGCCGCGCGCGGACGTCCCGCACGCGGCGACCGGGACCGTGCGAGCCGCCCGGGCACCGTCCTACTCGAGGACGAACGTGACCTCCAGCACGACCTGCCAGGCCGTGATGCGGCCGTCGGCCACGTCGACCTTCTGCTCCTTGACCCACGCGCCCGAGACGTTGCGCAGCGTGCTCGCCGCGCGCTCGACGCCGATCCGCACCGCGTCCTCGAAGCTCGTGTCCGACCGCGCGCTGATGTGCGTGATCCGTGCCACCGTGCCGCTCATACCGGTCTCCCCCGTCCTGGCGGGCGCTCCGGTGCGCCCGCGCACCCGTCGAGCATCCCGCCGCGGGCCCGCCCTCGCCACCGGGGCGCCGGGCCGGGCGGCGGCCACGAGCGCACGGGTGCGCGTGCGTGCCTACGCTGGCCGGGGAGGTGGTCGCATGGGTCCCGCAGACCCGACCCGCGGCGCCCTGGGCGCGGACGACGCCGTGGCCGCGGCCCTGCGCGCGGTCGACCGGCGCTCGTTCCTCCCGCGCGCGCAGCGCCGCTGGGCGGGACAGGACCGGCCGCTCGCGATCGGGCACGGGCAGACCAACTCCCAGCCCTCGACCGTCGCGGCCATGCTCCGCCTGCTCGACGTCCGGCCCGGCGCGCGCGTCCTCGACGTCGGCTCGGGGTCGGGCTGGACGACGGCGCTCCTCGCGGTGCTCGTGGGCCCCGAGGGCAGCGTGCTGGGCGTCGAGCGCGACCCCGACCTCGCCGCGTGGGGCGCGGCCAACGTCGCGCGCGAGCGCACCCCGTGGGCGCGCGTCGTCACCGCGACGCGCGGCGTGCTCGGCTCCCCCGGGGAGCGCTACGACCGGATCCTCGTCTCGGCCGCGGCGCAGGCGCTGCCGCGCGCGCTCGTCGACCAGCTCGCCCCGGGCGGCCGCATGGTCGTCCCCGTGCGGCACACGATGGTCCTCGTCGAGGCGGACCCCGAGGCGCCGGGAGGCTTCCGCACGAGCGAGCACGGCTCCTACTCGTTCGTCCCGCTCGTCGAGGACGCGCCCGCTCCCCCGCCCCCCGGCTGACCGCGCCACGGCGGGTCCGGGAGATGGGTGCGGCAGCGCGCCTCGTACGTCTCGGCGCCGCCCACGTGCGCCGCGACGGGCGCCAGCGGGTCGCCCGGGTCGCCCGCGCCGGTCGGCGCGGCCAACCGGACGTGGAACGCGGCGTCCTCGCCGCACACCGCGCACACCGCCGTGAGCTTGTCGACGCGCTCGGCGAGCGCCATGAGCGCGGGCAGGGGCTCGAACGGCCGCGCGTCGAACGTCACGTCGAGCCCCGCGACGACCACGACGAGCCCGCGGTCGGCGAGTCGCTGCACGACGTCGACCAGCCCGGGGCCGAAGAACTGCGCCTCGTCGACGGCGACCAGGTCGAGCGGTCCCGCCTCGCGCACGAGGCGTTCCAGGTCGTCCGCGTCGCGTGCCGTGCGCGACGGCGTCGCGAACCCGGAGTGCGAGCTCACCGTGCCCGCGCCGCGCCGCGTGTCGAGCGCGTGGCCCACGACCTCGACGCGCCGGCCCGCGATCTCGGCACGGCGCACGCGCCGCAGGAGCTCCTCCGTCTTGCCCGCGAACATCGGGCCGCACACGACCTCGACGCGACCGCCCGCGCGCGGGCCGGGGGGCTGCGGACCTGCTGCGCCGCTCATGCGAGCAGTGAACCACCCCCCGCCCACGCCGTGCTCGGCGGCGCGGGACGACGGTGCGGTCAGTGGTGCCGGGCGGACCCGTTCGAGGACGGCCGCACGGGCAGCGGCTTCGGCTCCGCTCCCGCACCGAGCACCGAGACGCGGTCCGGGGAGCCCGGGCGCGCGGCGTCGCGGCGGCTGAGGATCGTGGTGCCGGACGACCCGGCCGGGACGTCGGCCGCGGGGCCCTCGGCCGGAGCGGTGCTCGCGTCCCCGGCGACGGGCTCGCCCTCGGTCGCCGCTCGGTCCGTGGCGGGGTCGGCGGTCGCGTCCGGCGCGGTCGCCTCGGGGCTCGCTCCGGGCCCGGCCTCCGCCGGCGCCACGGGCACGGCCGCGATCCCGGCAAGGCCCCCGCCGCCGACGCCCGGCACCGAGCGGACGAGCGGGAGCTCGCGCGTGCCCGTGCCGCCCGGGCGCGCGGCCGCCTCGGGTCCGGTCGCGCCCGCCGGGGCGTCTCC